>NZ_JADEVX010000002.1:0-95858 GCF_015207925.1 Microcystis sp. LEGE 00066
CCCCACCACCCTAGTCAAGCTCTGCTATTCGATCTGGATAGAGGTGGGGGAATCGATGGGAGGGGTGGAACTCCCCGGGGTAATAGTTTGACGGTATTGACTATAAAGACGGTCGCGCCAGACAAAAAAGCCCTCGTAGGCGCTATTATCAGCTAACCCCGGAATCCCCTTGCCTTGCAATTCCGGGGGTAAGTTGAGATAGGAACCCTGGGGAAACTGAAGCAGTACACTTAATCCCGCCACGGCTAAATCGGCTAAAGTGGGCTGATCACCGACTAAATAGGTACGATTGGCTAAAATGAGGTTCAAAGCTTCTAAGTCCTGTTGTAGCCCTTTTTTAGCGGTATTGATAGCATCTTTTCCCAGACCTACACCCGTCCCAAAAATATCAATTAATTCCCCCGGCAAGGAACCCAGCAACAAGCGCATAAAATCGGGAGTTTCCCGGGGTAAAAAGGCGGTACGAAAGTTTTGATTTTGAGCAAAAGCGCCGAGAAAAGCGGTTCTTCCTTTTAATCCCAGGGATTCATCGGCCCATTCTTCGATTAATAAACATTGACCCCGTTGGAGGGGATCTGTGGGTATAATTGGTTTTTCAGGATACTTGCGATCGAGATAAAAAGCAATCTCCGTCGAGTCGGCAATATAGGTATCACCATCCTTGAGAACGGGAACCTGTCGCTGTCCAGAAAGACGGAATAATTCTAATTGTCCCACCCCCGGCACCACGTCCCTTTTTTTATAGGCAAGTCCTTTATAGTCGAGGATGAGACGAACTTTCTCGCAATAGGCAGATAGTTCAAATTGATAGAGTTCTAGCATGGGATGATATGGCCTCTCGATAAATCAGTTTCTCCCTGATTACTCTAACCCTATCGGGCATCGGTCGTCTAAACTTAAAGACTTTACTCCGATTTTACTCAAACATTTGTGGTTCTTCGGTTTGTGTTATGCAATGGACGGGGGTTATAAGGGATGAAACCCTTATAGAAACAGACATTACCGCAATTTTTGTCAATTGTTTGCGATCTGGAGCGAACTAATCAATTAAGTCTCTTGCCAGATAAGGATTTAGTCGATTTATGCCCCCCTATCGAACCATACCAAGTAACGAAGAAGCAGATGTTTTAAATTCATACCACACCCAGGAGTTTGAATGGTCTAATTGTAGTCGCTCAAATTCAATCTGTAAACTTTTAGAGGGAGGAAATTAAGAATTCTGCTACATTAATGAATATTCTAGACGAGAGACAAAAAAATGACCCTCGATCGAGTGATCGTCGGTTGGCGAGAATGGCTCGATTTACCCGATTTAGGCATTACCAAAATTAAGGCCAAGATTGATACAGGCGCTCGCTCCTCGGCCTTACACGCTTTTCATCTGCATCCTTTTCGAGATGGCGATCGCAATTGGCTGCGCTTTCAAGTTCATCCCTACCAAAAAGATAGTCACCACACTGTCACCACCACCGCAGAAATCCTCGAATGGCGACAGGTAAAAAATTCCGGGGGTCAAAGTCAACTACGTCCCGTTATCAGAACAAGTGTATTGCTCGGCGGTCGTCAATGGGCGATCGAATTAACCTTGACTAATCGCGATGTCATGGGTTTTCGGATGTTATTAGGACGAGAGGCCCTGAAAAAAGGCTTTCTTGTCCATCCGAATCAGTCTTTTTTACTGAGTTAAGTTTCTGGAGAGTTATCAGATGTGAGTTTTTAGTCCACTGTTTACTGTTTACTGTTCACTAAAAAGGCTCCACTGCTTTCCTATACCTTTTAAACAAGATTTAGTATTAGATGCCCATAATATTGATTCTCTCTCAGATTCTTGAGGAATGCCTCTCGACATTCTTAATAATTTCAGGTGTATTATTATCTATCTAAATTCTTGGAGTTTGTTGCTGTATAATTGTGATGACTGCCCCTGCTTTTTATCTGAACTATGCCCATTCCCGATTTTCAATCGATTATGTTGCCCCTATTAAAAATACTTGCAGATGGCAAAGTTTATAAATATCGAGAAATTTTTGAAGCCTTGGTCAGAGAGTTTCAAGTCACGGAAGCGGAAAGAAAAGAAATGCTTCCCAGTGGACAACAAAAAATTTTTGCTAATCGAGTCGGTTGGGCAAAAACCTATTTAAAGAAAGCGGGATTAATTGAGTCACCCCAAAGGGCAACTTTTGTAATTTCTGAGAAAGGAAAAGAAATCTTATCTCAAAATCCTGCTCGAATTGATACAAAATTTCTCAGGCAATTTCCTGAGTTTCAAGAATTTACTAGAGTCAATAAGCAAAATGAAACTATTACTCTTGAAAGCAATTTATCAACTTCTGATCAAGAACAAAATCCCGAGGAATTACTAGAAAACTCCTATCAAGAAATTCGTCAAGCATTAGCAACAGACTTACTTTTTATTCTGCGAAAATTATCCCCAGATGCGTTTGAAAAATTAGTAGTAGAATTACTGGTAAAAATGGGTTATGGTGGCTCGATTAGAGATGCTGGTAAAGCGGTAGGTAAGAGCGGTGATCAAGGGATTGATGGGATAATAAAAGAAGATAGACTCGGTTTAGATATAATCTATATTCAAGCCAAAAGATGGGCTGATAATAATGCCGTTGGTCGTCCAGAAATCCAGAAATTTGTCGGGGCATTAGCGGGACAAGGAGCCAAAAAAGGTATTTTCATCACCACTTCCTATTTTACCCAAGATGCTTTAGAATATGCTCCTAGAAATGAGATAAAAATAGTGCTGATTGATGGGGAAGAATTAGGTCAATTGATGATTGATTATAATTTAGGTGTATCGACCCAAAAAATCTATGAAATCAAGAGAATTGATCATGATTATTTTGGGGATGAATGAGAGAGAGAGGGGAACAAGGGTTACAGAAAACGACGATGGCGTTAAAATAGATGGAAAAAATAGAGGATAAAAACTATGGACGGGATGACCTTTTTTCAGAAAAGTGCGGGACAGTGGAAATCTCAGCGCACCACCCATCATTTACCCTTTCGACGCTCAGAAACTGGCGATTCCGAGATTTATGTGGAAGCTTTAAGCGCCGATAACCCGAAAATTATCGCTATCTGTGAAATGCACGAAGTGGATCCCGCTAAGACTGTGGGGGGTGCCTTTGTCAGTTGGGATGGTTCGATGCAGTGGGACAAAGAAGACGAAAATCATCAAGGAACCACCATTTTTGCGCTAATTCCCGATGAAAATAATCCCCAAGCTGGTGTTCTGTTGCGGGAGCGAGGTTATGCGGAAATCGTTCCCGTGGCGGGCCGTTATCACATTGATGAACAGGAAGGTTTAGTCTTAATTACAGAATACGAAACTATGACCTCGATCGAGCGTTTTTGGTTTGCCGATGCCGATTTACGTCTCCGCACTAGCACAGTTCAACGTTTTGGCGGTTTTAATACGGCCACTTTCTGTGCTGAATCCCGCAATCAGTCATCGGAGTCAGTCTCTAGTGATTTCCCCGAACCATCATCCTATTCGATTAGTGGCTGGTAAATTCAGTTATCAGTTATCAGTCATCAGTCATCAGTCATCAGTCATCAGTTTTTTCTCCCATCTCCCCGCTCCCCGCTCCGGCGCTCCCATCTCCCTGCTCCCTGCTCCGGCGCTCCCATCTCCCTGGATGGTAAGCAAGTTTTCTTAACAATTGTAAGAATTTTTAATATTTCTTTTCTAGTTGACACCTACTCCCTTATCATTAGGAGGAAAGTTTTTTAAGCATTTCTAAGGATACGGAGGTTTACCCTTGGCCATTCCTCTTTTAAATTACGCCCCCAAGTCCCAAAACGTGCGGGTAGCTGGTTATGATGTCGGTGGAGACGAAAAACCGAAAGTTTACACGACAGAAAATGTCCTCTCCCCTACCGACCTGGACGATTTAATCGAAGCCGCTTACCGTCAGATTTTCTTCCATGCCTTCAAATGGGATCGGGAACCCTTCCTCGAATCCCAATTACGCAATGGACAATTATCGGTGCGGGATTTCATTCGTGGTTTACTGTTATCGAAAACCTTCTATAACAGCTTCTACGAGAAAAACAGCAACTATCGCTTTGTCGAACAGGTAGTACAAAGAGTTCTCGGTCGCGATGTCTATAGCGAAAGAGAAAAAATTGCTTGGTCGATTGTCGTTGCCACCAAAGGGATTCAAGGTTTTGTCGATCAACTTCTCAACAGTGACGAGTATCTGCAAAGCTTTGGTTATGATACCGTTCCCTACCAACGTCGTCGCACCCTGGCCAGCCGCGAAATTGGTGAACGTCCATTCAACATCACCTCGCCTCGCTACGATGGCTACTATCGTGGTATTTTGGGCTTCCCTCAAATCGTTTGGCAGAATGCTGTCCGTCGCTATGTTCCCCAAGAGCAAAAACCCAAAGCTGGCGATCCTTCCAGCTTCTTGGCTATGGCCCGGGGTCTCGGTAGCGCCAAAGGCAATCCTGTACCAAGAGTCTCCGCTATGAATATTAACATCGAGGCTTCTGTACCCCGTCGTTAATTTTTAGCTAAACCTGCCGGGGAGAGTCCCTAATTGGCAGAATGACCTGCGAACCATAATCAGGTTATTCTGTGAATTGGTGGCTCTCCCTATGGGGTTGCTCCTGAGATAATCCCCCCACCGAGGACGATTTCCCCTTCATAAATCACGGCTGCTTGGCCCGGGGTGATACTAAATTGTGGTTCATCGAAAACCAGCTTCACTTGATTATTTTCTAGGGGGATAACATTAACGGGAACAGCCGGAGAACGATAACGGACCTGTACTTGAGCGCGGATAGGGGTGGTGGGTTGAGCAATAGAAACCCAGTTCATCCGTCCGACAAGACAATCGGCACTAACGGCACTTTCGCGATTACCGACGATAACCCGATTCATGACGGGATCCAGTTTTACCACATAGAGGGGTTCGGCGGCGGCGATGCCGATGCCTTTGCGTTGTCCGATCGTATAATGATGGATGCCGCTATGTTTACCCAAAACTTTGCCATCGAGATCGACGATATCCCCCTCACTAACAGCGATATACTTATCCAAGAACGATCGCATAGTTCCGTGAGCTTCAATCAAGCATAAATCCTGACTATCGGGTTTATCTGCCGTTTTTAAGCCGAATTCCTGGGCAATTCTGCGGGTTTCTGCCTTGGTTTGTTCTCCCAAGGGAAATAAAGTCCCACGCAGTACATCTTGAGTTAGATCATAGAGAAAATAGGATTGATCTTTATTTTTATCGACGGCACGCAGCAGTTGATAACGGTTATTTTCAGGAGAAAAACGAATTCTGGCGTAGTGACCGGTGGCAATAGTGTCCGTTTCTAGGGTTTCCCTAGCATAATGCAGCATCGGGCTAAATTTTACCGCTTTATTGCACTGAGAACAGGGCAGCGGTGTGATTCCCGCTTCGTAACCGGAAACTAGATAATCAATAATTTCTTTTTGGAAAAGCTCGCGACTATCGACGATATGATGGGGAACCCCCAACTGCTCACAAATAAAGGCCGCATCTACCATTCCCTCGGAGCAGCATTGACCTTTACCCTTCATTAACCACAGGGTCAAGCCAATAACATCATAACCTTGAGCGTGTAAGGCGGCAGCGGCAACAGAGCTATCCACTCCCCCTGATAGACCGACAACAACTTTTCCCATAAATCTTGTAATGATTTTTAACCAATATACTTTCTAGACTAGCATCTCCTACTTTAAAATTTGGACATGGTGTACCCAAATTTCGTGTGAGGACAAACCAGCATGATAAGAACAAACTTACTGTTTTTCTCGGCTTTATTTTGGTTAAAAGTCGGGATAATCGCTCAAGGAACGCTGCTGCTAAAAGCAAACTTATCTTTTGCCCAGAATCTTTATCCCGGTCGTCGTTTGCCCCCACCCCCGGCGGTGAGACAACCAACTAAACGTTCAGACAGTCCCAGTGCTGTTAATTGTTCCCAATGTTCACCCTTAAATTTACCCCTCGTTAATTCTCCATCAGTTCGCCCCCCGGTGGCGGACGCAGTTTCCGGTAATCAACCCCTGAGAGAATACGTTTTTCAAGCTCCCGCTACCGTGCGTCCTGCCGATGCTACGCTGGTTAATAATCATAATCGTCAAACTGTCAATCCACCTGCTCCCACACCGCAAAATCGCACCAATAAACCCCCTTCTCCCCCACCACAGCAGCGGGTTATTGCGACTAATCAACTCTTTCGGGTTGAAGTTCAGAGTAATAGTGCAGCAGCGTTGGCAAAAATTCAAGAAATTGAACCCCTCGCATTTATCCGCGCGGGAGAAAATGTTATTCAAGTGGGGTTATTTCAGCAACAATACCAAGCTAAACAACGGGTACAAGATTTAACTAAACAGGGTTTTAGCGCTCAGATTATTACCCTCAATAATTAGGGTATGCTGAAACAGTCTGTTGGTGGGGTGTAGGGTTTGGGGTGTAGGGTTTTATTCCCCCCCGTTCACTCCAATGGCTGACACTTTTTGATATCAAAAAAGTCTAAAATTTTTATCCAACAAGGTTTTTAGATTTATTCAGCAAACCCTAATTATGCAATAATTCTCTAGAATTTCAGCTAATCTCGATCGAATCTCTTGCCTCTTGCCTATCCTAACCAAAAAGTTAATTTTACCCTATTAAGTAGTCGGACATAAATTCTGTTGTCTATCTTAAGAAATGTAAATTGCCGCAATTCTTACTGACGACCGGCTCCTGACAACCGGCTACTGACTCCTTACCCCACAGTTAACTTTACTTTTGTCCAACTACTTACCTAGCACACAGGGTTAATTTTGTCAAGCAAAATTCTGACCGCATCGATGATCACATCTGGTTGATCCATCCAGACAAAATGACCACTTTTATCCGCTTGTATTTCCATAAAATCTTTGGATAACTTGCCTAATTCTAGGTGCATCTCCTCCCGGAGTTGGTTGGCACTTTTGAGGGGAATAAAGCGAGTCCAAAGGGAAGGTTTAAAAAAAGAATTAGCTTTAATACTAACTATCGGTAAATTACCGAAATTGTTAGCCTCACTTACCTGACGAGCGCTTTGGTCGAGATTAAGCATTTCTCTACTCATCGTCATCCAGTGTTTAGCGCGACAGAAAGAACGCTTAACTCGATCACAAGAATCCGGGGAAAAGCGACGCAATTCTGGTTTTAATAATTCAAAAACTCCCATAACTCTCAAAACTCGGATAATGCCTAAAATTGAGCCAATAATCGACATCCAAAATCCAGAGATGAAAAATAATTTTAATGCCTTTAATGCTGGGGACATTTTCAGCATTCCTTTGTCGTGTAAACCGTCGGTGAGTACCAAACCTACTACTTTTTCTGGGAAGAGATAAGCATACAGTCGAACATTATAACTGCCAAAAGAATCACCAACTAAAATATAAGGTGGCTCTATTTTTGCTTGGGTAAGTAATTGATCTAATTCCTGAACAATTTGGTAGCTAGTTCGGGGATAGGGACTAGAATCGCTCCAACCATAACCCGCTCGATCATAAATAAAAACCCTAGCCAATTGTGACAATTCTTCTATCAAAAAATATCCCTCAATTCCCCCTAAACTATGGTCAATAATAATAGTGGGACTAGCCTCTCCCGCTAGACAAAAATGTAGGCGATATTTACCCAGATTAATCAAATTACCCGGCGGTGCTTTTTGTTCTTCTAACCAAACAGATAACGTCTGATAAACTGTCGTCGCTACTAGGATAATTACCCGAATTGATAAAGACATAACTAGACCTCTTGTAAAAATCAAAAATTCTCGTGGTTGCTGGAGAAGTAAGAATGATTAAGTAGCTGGTTATAATTCAATTAAAAATGAATTTTAGGTTCGATCCCCCCTGCCCCCCTTGATCTGTCCTTTAGTCACATCTTTCTTAACATTTCAAACCTTTGTAGCACAAGGCTTTCAAGACTCGGTTAACAATTTGTAATATTCCTTGTTGACACCCTTACAAAACAAAGAAAAAACTGAAATCAAGTCAGGATAAGGATTGGAGTGCTTGCTGCAAAAATTGTTAAGAAAGATCCCTATAAGGGATAGCTTGATAAGGGGGGTGTCTGACAACTTTCAACACCTACCTACTTAATCATCAATTAAATGGTCGATTTAGCTGTGATTAAAAGAGAGCGCCAGCATTACAGGCACAATATAATACAAATGAACGCTTGACACGATGATTTTGAGCCAAGGATTTCTAGTCAATTAAGCATAAATACTTAAAACACCCTCAATTGCGAGCTGCTACGCAGTGCCTTCGGCATCGCATTTACCTAAGAAAAAGTGCTTAATAAGTTGTTAAATTTCGGGAACAACATTAGCAGTATGCTGAAAATTAGCGAAAACCATTAAGATCATAGACCGAGTTTAATCTTATGCTAGAGAAAATACTATACGCTGATTCCGGCGCAGGTCAAACCCAAGAAATGCTACAAGCATTGATGGATCTCCCGGCTATCCGGAAAGCGTCGATTACCATTCTCCGGGTTGTTCCCCCTCAGATTACCACCGAAGCTCTGGCCAGTAAATGGGAAGAAGGAACCCAAATGCTGACTAAAATCCTGCAAGAAGTCAAAATTGAACCCAGCAAAGTCTCCACGATTCTGCGCCAAGGAGATCCCAAAGATACCGTCTGTCAAGTTGCCGACGAAATCGGGGCCGATTTGATCCTGATGGGTTCCCGAGGACTGAAGCGACTGGAGGCAATTCTAGAAAATTCCGTCAGTCAATACGTCTTTCAACTGACTAATCACCCGATGTTATTGGTAAAAGACGATATTTACGTCAAAAAAATCAAAAAGGTGATGGTAGCTCTCGATAAGTCTAGCTCGGCTGATTTAGCTCTCGATCTGGCTATTTATCTCCTGCGAGACTATCCTTCAGCAGAGTTAATTCTGGCCCGCGTCAACCCCGACTTAAAACCGGAATTTGCCCCCACTTCCGCCAAAGAAATGGAAGAAAACCCGATTTTAGGGCCAGCAGTAGTAAAAGTAAAACGGATGAATATACCCCATCGCTGCGTGGTGACGGGGGGTAAACCGGGGGAACAACTGTGCAAACTCGTCGATGATTATGGTGTCGATCTCTTACTGTTGGGGTCGCCGGATCGCCGTCCTTCCGTGGCTAAGAGTTTACCGGATCTCGATCGCCTTCTCGGTACTTCCCTCTCGGATTATGTGCGGGTTAATGTCAATTGTCCCGTCCTTTTAGCTAGAAAAGAAGGGATTTAGCCCCTATTGGGTGTAGGCAGCTAAGTCTTGACTCATTTGATTTAAGTTGCTGGCAATGGCTTTCATCGTCATAAAAGCCGAGCTAAAGGCGATTAGCTCATTTAAGGGATAACTTCGACTCTCAACCCGCAAGCTCAGTAATTGCTTCTCAAGAGATTCAATTTCTTCGATGAGCAATTCTAACTTTGGTGGGTTGAGAATTACCTAGGCAGCGATCGCAGTCTGTTGTGCGATCGCTAAAATCATCAGCCATTTTTACTTCTTTGGTGAGGACGGTGGGCAGGCGTTTGGAGCGTTTTGCCCGTAAATATGCACCGATATTTTCCAGTTCAATTTTAAGAACTTCCCGATAAAGGAAGAGGATGGCGTTGAGGGCTTGGTTTTGGGTGGCGGCGGCAACGTTTTTGTCAACGGCAAGATGGGTCAAAAAGGACTTGATCTCTTCTTTTCCCATCTCACGGGGATGTTTTTTCTGATGGAAGAGCAGATAACGCTTAATCCAGTCCAGATATGTTTGTTCGGTGCGGTAGGAGTAATGCGGTAGGGCGGATCGTCTCTCGCACTACGTCTAGGAGTTTTCGGGGTGGGGGAGGGTTCATAACAGAGTACGCTAATCGGCATAACACGCTTATCGTAATATTATACGGAAAACTTCTCGCGATCGCTCCATTTGAGCGTAATATACGAAAAGATTCTTAAAAAAATGTGTATTTGGCGTGATATACGGAAAATTTCCGCATAATATATAGTTAGACCACTCTACTCAATCGGCATTGATCTTTGTTACACCTAATGCCAGAAGACTAGCTTAATTAAACATGATGAAAAATATGCAGCCACTCAACGTTGATGCAATTATTCCACTCAGCCTTGATGAAATCATTCAAACAAACTATGCCTCAGGGATAACTTACGATAAATCTAATAAATTCGACATTGAGCAAGCCATGGAACTGGCTAACTTAGTAAGAATTTCATATAAAGATTACGAGAACTGCGAATCTTACCAAAAGAGTAAGACAACAAAAGATATTATATTAAAATCAGGACTTTATTTAAAAACTGATTCTTTGATTAATCAAAAAAGACTAAAAGAGTATCAAATAAGCGAAGTTCAAACCGTTGAATCGAGGAAAAAAGAATACGAAATATTAGATACTTTTTGTTATACTTCTTTCCATTTATGGCCACCTTTTATAGACTTCTTTAATCATAATACTTCGAGATTTGGTTTTATCGCGAAAGATTGTTCGGAAAAAAAGGCTTCCAAAAACCTTTATCTTATTTTTAGAGGGACTCGTGAAGCGGCTGAGTGGATGAATAACCTTCAGCCCCACCAAATTGGTGTCCTAACACGCAACAAAGACCGAAGTGAGTGGAACAAATCTCTTCTAACTAGAGAAAGAGTGCATTGGGGATTTCATAAAATATATTCAAGTTTTCATCCTGGGCCTTTTTGGTATCGCAGATTTCTATTTGGCTTATTAGATATAAACTTTCTTTTTTCACTGCCAGGGACTATACATAGATATCTCGTATGTAAAAAATGGTCATTAAAAGATAATGATAAAACAAAAAACATATCCATAAATGAAGAGTTAGATCTTAATACTATAAATTCATCAAAATCTATAATTAAAATTATTGAAAAAACCATTATAGATGAGTTAAATAATGATAGTTCTATATCTTCTATTTACATAAGTGGGCATAGTCTGGGTGCAGCTTTAGCAACTATCGCTACGTATCATCTAGCGCAAAAAATTAACCATCCAATTTATCTTTATTCATTTGCATCGCCAAGGGTAGGCAATGATGCCTTTGAGCAAAATCTGAAAGAAAAAACTAATGTTAAATGTTATAGATTAGCAAATAGCGAAGATAGTGTTCCTAACGTACCTCCATCTAGTCTAATTGTAAACGGTCTTGAAATGCCAAAAGAAAATATAGCAATCTCCTTTATTAAGCAAATAGGAGATAAGCTAGTGAATTTTATTACAGGTAATATCAGAAATCAACCTTTCACTCACATTGGTATACCGATTATTTTTACTTGCAATACTGGTCGTATTTCAAGTAACCATAATATGAATGCAACGTACAGCAAAGTAATTGAAGAAGCCATTGATAGTAAACAAAACACTAATAGAGAAGCTTAAATTATCGAGCCTGCCGTTATTCACCTCAAACTTAACTCTTTTCTCACGCAAAAATATTTTGTTTTTCTGTATGAATATTGATTGTGCGTTCAATCGTAAAAATGTTAGTTACCTAGATCGCATTGTCTGGTCTAACACTTCATTGCAGCGGAGCGGGGGGCATAAAATCAGTTATGATTGAAAGTGCAAAGCCGCCCGCTGAATTCAAAGCCGTTAGACCGCTAAATCATCTGTCAGGGCGCAGTCAAAAATGCGTTCTCTTTAGATTTCATTACCTTGAGTGCTTATTTCTCTGCGCTGTTGAAAACATGAAGAAATATTTTTCATCCCATCGATTTCTCAAAAAAATTGTTCGTTTGAGTGGTATCTTTTTTGCTGTAGGCTCTTTCAGCTACCCAAATATTTCATTAGCCTCTGGGTACTATGCTGGAGTGCAAGCTGGTGTACTTCTAGATGTTTTTAACAAAGCTCAGGACAAGCAAAGTCCCACAAGTTGCGCTAGTATAGGGTCTGAGTGGCAAAAAGGATATTTAACTGAATTTTGGGATCGTGGGATAAAATACGAAGGACAAGTTTTTTTCACTACTTCCAATGGGGTTAGTTATATTCGCTGGCCTGATTCTAATGATTGGTTTCGATTGAATCTAAAAGGTAATAACTTTCAATTTAAAAGAGGAAAGAATTGGCAAGATTATACAGGAACTTGCTTTGTGCATAACGGTGATTTTATTGTTTCTGGGAGTATGTTTTCGCACCCTGACCAAGTCAACGGGAGATTCCATTTAAAATTATTTAGATATTGAATATTTCGTAAGCATTCAGGGGGTGGTGAGAGCATAATATATTTACAGCTTATAAATCAGTGCGATCGCCGCTCTTGTAGGGTGCGTTAATGAAATGTAACGGTGCGATCTACGTCATTCTACTATAGTAAAAGGATTTTATTGCTATGCTAGAGATTAAGTGTCAGCAGTTATCATAGATAGGCGGTTCATATCGTGGACATTGTAATTGAGTCAACGAGCGGATTTGAAAAGTATCTTGACCAACTGGGCAAAGACGACAAAGCTATAACAGTCAAAAAAATCAATGATTGTGCCAGTCTATTCCCAACTCAAAAAAAGCACGTTTATCGTAAGCTTCATCGCTTCCCTCTGTTATCAGGACTAAATGGATATGAATCTTCTCTGTACACGTTGAAGGTTTCGCAAAAGCTAAGGGTGATTTTAGCGATCGACGAAGATCCTATTTTTGGACAAGTTATATTTACCCTTTTTCGAGTAGTGAAGTGTGATGACCTTGCCAAAACATATCAAAGCATTGCAAAGTCTCTGTACCAAGAAATATCCCATCATCATGATCGAGAAATAGCTCAACTCTCATAATTTTTTTATGGTACAAACTCCGCCGATTCAAAAATGAAACGCATCAGGTACAATCAGCTAATACCGCTGCCCCGGACTGGAGCGACTACAATAGAAAAGTAACCCTAGCTTCACGAGTATATGGTTTCATCAAAATTAATCGCGACATTAAGAGAACTGAGCCGCTCAGACAAGTTTTACATTATGCAGTTTCTGATCTCTGAGCTAGCCCAGCAGGAAACCGAGCTAATTAAGCCTGAACAAGCTTATCCAGTATGGTCTCCCTATGGCGCGGATGAGGCTGCGGATACAATGTTAAAAGCGCTACAGGCTACCAAAGCTCAAAACCATGCCTAACACCGAGCGGTATCCATTTCTTGCTGGCGATGCCACTTTAGGTGAAGCTAGTTTTCGCCCCTACTTGCCATTCACCCTGGTTCATCAACAGGTTTCTATTGCAGCATCCGGACTGCTGGACACTGGTGCAAGTGTTAATGTGCTGCCGTATTCAATAGGGGTCGAGCTTGGGTACAATTGGGAACGACAAACAACAGCACTGAGTTTGACAGGAAATTTGGCTCAGTACGAGGCGCGTGTCGTGCTTGCCCAAGCCGTCGTTGGGCAGTTTGAGCCTATTCAACTGGTTTTTGCTTGGACACAGGCTACAAATGTTCCGCTCATTCTGGGGCAGGTGAATTTTTTTATGGAGTTCGATGTTTGTTTCTACCGTTCACAGCTAGAGTTTGCAGTTAGCCCTAAAGTTAGCCCTAAAGCTCTTTTGGAGTAGGTTGTTGATGTTCTTGCCAGCCACCTAACACTGCGTGGCAGCGGACGAAAGCTGCTGGTGCTGAGTTAGAGGTTATCTGCCGCCGCTGCACTTCACCGTTAGACAGCCGCAAAAACTTATTGAACAGACATAGGAGAGAAACTCATGAGTTCAAGCTGAGCAACAAGAACCACATCATGTCCAGTATCAATTAGAAATCTCGCAGTGATTGCGTAAACGTCTCAGCAGTTCTCATTTTAAGGTTTCATGACATTAAAACCCTTGCACCTAGAGGGGTTAATAATTCTTAACGAATCTCTAGATCGCTGAAACAACGCAAAATCGTTTCAAAATGAGAATTGCTGGGTTAAAATGGAGAAGGCAGTCAATGGGGCAAGGCTATGACAGTTCGGCAAAGGCGTTACAGCAAAGAGGAGATCGCTCGTCGGGGGAAAGAACTCTACGAGTCTGGCATTCGGCAGCAAGTCGAAGCGGGTAATGAGGGTAAAATTATCGCGATCGACATCGAAACCGGAGATTTTGAGGTTGATGAAACGGTCGTAGCTGCAACCAATCGGCTATTTGAGCGTAACCCTGATGCCCAGCCTTTTGGAATTCGGATTGGACACCGTGCCGTGTATCACTTTGGTTCGCGGAGCTTAAAGAAGAATTCATGATACACGGAGTTGTGAATTTGCGCCGTGAAGCTACACTTTCCCTTGTAGTTGGTAACTACTCATCTGGTCAGAGGGAATTCATCAATACCGTGATTGATACCGGGTTTGATGGCTTTCTGTCTTTACCATCTGAAATCATCACTCGCCTGGGGTTGCCTTGGACGATCTCCAATCCAGCGACTCTAGGCGATGGTAGCGAAGTCTTGTTTGATTTTTACACTGCAACAGTCATTTGGGATGGGCAATATCGCGAGGTTGATATCGCAGCATCAGAGACAGAGCCGTTGCTCGGAATGGCGATGCTCTACGGTTATCGATTGCAGGTGGATAATGTTGAGGGCGGCATCGTTGAGATCAAAGCATTGTGATCCCATTAAGAAGTGCGATGCCGAAGGCACTGCGTAGCAGCACGCCGCTCTTGTAGGGTGCGTTACGGCGAATTATTAATTTTAGTTTTTTGACTAAATTGATAGCCGCCTAACGCACCCTACACTCTGAATATACAGCCCTGAGAGCAGAAATCCTTCAGGCTGATAATGTTTGCCTATTACCTATTGGGTGTAAGCAGGTAAGTCTTGACTCATTTGATTTAAGTTGCTGGCAATGGCTTTCATCGTCATAAAAGCCGAGCTAAAGGCGATTAGCTCATTTAAGGGATAACTTCGACTCTCAACCCGCAAGCTCAGTAACTGCTTCTCAAGAGATTCAATTTCTTCGATGAGCAATCCTAACTTTGGTGGGTTGAGAATGACCTGGGCAGCGATCGCCTCAGCCATTTCATCAAAAGCGATCGCAGTTTGTTGTGCGATCGCTTGTAATTCAGGTAAAAACTTTTGTCGTATCGGTTCAGGAAGCGGTTGCTGTAGCCCATCTTGTAAAGCATCCAGTTGAGCCAAGAGTTTTTGTTCGTAGCCGATGGAGAAATTCCAAAAATTTTGGTGTTTGGTTGCTAAAACTGTGGAAATTTGTTCGAGACTGGCAATCTTAACCGAGGCTGGATGTTGAGCGATCGCCCCTGTGATGGCCTGCTTCAGTTGGGCGATATCTGACGGTGGTATCGTATCCTGAAAATAGCCTGACAGCAGTTTTTGATATAGCTGTCCCATTTTCTTAAAAGTCACAGAAAAATCTGTTTCCAGTTGGTTTGTAGCCGATTTTGTCATAAATACAGTGGTCAGCAACACCCCCAGAAACGCGCCTACGGGAACTGAAATTAGTGCGGCCCAAATTCCTTGCTCGAAAAAAGGAAAAATATCCTTCCCGATGGCATCGGCTGCTACAATCGCACCGATGCGAGCGATCGGCGTAAACCCCAGCCAAGCACAACTGAAGTAGGCGAAAAAATAAGCCAGACTGCTACTAAAAGGATTATAACCAAAGGACTTGACCAACAGGTAAATACAGAGAATCGTCAAACTCAAGGAAACAGTGGCCGCCCAACCGATTGCGATCGCTCGCCCCCGTGTCGGTTGAATGACAGTGACCACTGCACCTATTATCACAATATCTGCCACTTTTTCGTAAGCAGAAGGATAGGGAAACTCGATGTGACGAATAATAGCCAGTAACAAACCAATAACCAGGCCAAGACTGACAATTTCTCTCAGGCGTTTTAGGGGTATAGGGGCCCATTTGGGAAAGGTAATCAGGTGTCTTCGCCTGAAAGTTGCAGTTACTTTGGTTTTATCGATTATCCTGCCTCCTAATCCCTCGCATTGTTGAATAAATCGAGATACAAGTTGAATAAATTGATAAAACTGTAGTGATTCTTGAACATCATACCGATCAATCTCTCCACTGGTTCGGAGATGATCAAGTTTACCCCCAATATTCGCTAAATCTTCTTCTAATTCTCTGAGGTAAGGGGTAGCTAAGATTTTTTTGGCGTTACTCATATCCCTCAAGTTATCAAAGCTGTCGGTAAGATGAGTCGCCAATTGGTGAAATTCCGCCCTGAACTGATGCACTAAATTTTGTTCATGCTTTTCGCCTTTAAAAGCCATCAGATCAGCTAATTGTCGAGTCAATTGGTTCTGAATTGCCAAGATTTCACTCCAATTTTCTGCCACCAATATCTCACTACCGAATTCATGGGTTGCTTTTGTGAGCATTGAAAGGCTAGTTTGTGTTGATTTTTTAATCTGATTGAGTAAATTAAGCTCGTTCTGCTCAATAGAAAGAGGATAATCCCGCTCGTCGCCATCAGTTTTTAGGTAGCGATCGAGGATTTTTTGGAACAAGTGCGGTATATCTTGAAGGATTCCCATCAAGTTCCGGTTGAGATCGGATCGAGTATTCTGAGGCCAAAATAGTAAGGCCACAGCAATTCCCACAGCGATTCCGATCCAGTTATCGATGAGGCGCGATCGCAAATAAAGCCAGATATTTTGTTGTGCTGATGTTCCTACCACTCTCATGGCAATTAAAGCGCCCAGTAGTGTGGCTTGGGAATAAGCGGCTTGCCATCGGTAAGTTTCAGAGATCAGGGCGGCTAAAATGTAGGTGAGAGAGGGAATGACAAAAAAACTTGAGCCTTGGATTCCGTAGGCGTTCACCAGGATAGCGGCAATGATTCCCCCCAAAGCACTTCCCCCCAAACGCCCCAAACCTGCGGCGATCGCACCTCCCATCGATGGCTCAATCAGTACAGATACATAGCCAAAGACGGGATAGACAAAGTTGTCTAATACATTTCCTCGGTGCCAAAAGAAACTCGTTAAGAGAGCAGCACCCAAGGAAAATTTCAATCCCTGTCTGATCATTAGCCCGTTTTTACTGTCCAAGGTATCTCTATATCCTTTTTCGACTTACTCATTTTACCCATTAATCGGTCGCTCAATCCCATATAAAATCAGTGCCAAAAACGTCACCAACCAAAACCAAAAATAGATTGTTGGTGCGGTCGCAACGCGCTCGCTACGCGAGATCGCCTATCTTGTTGGCTGCATTAGTGAATTACAACACACCTTATTTTTGTTTATATTGACATTGACTTGGACACAGATACAATTTTTTAGTTAGACTACAGAGTAATAACTTTCAATCTGGGAGAAGCCCATGCTAGACACAGCAACACTTGAGCAGCGCTTGATAACCCTTGAGCAAGTAGTTTTTGATCTTCAACATAAATTTGAAAGTCAGTCTAGCTCCGACAATTGGCTTGATAAACTCATAGGTTCAATCTCTGATGACTCAGCTTTTCTTGAAGCTCTAGAGTATGGACGTGCATTTCGACAGTCAGACAAACCTAATGATGACGCTGACAAATAATCGTGAAATATTTGCTCGATACCGACCACATCAGCTTTCTACAGCGCCGTTCCAATTCAGAGTTTATTCGATTAACTTTGCGGATGTCACAACATTCGCTCTCTGACTTTGCTTTATCAGTTATTAGTTTTCATGAGCAAGTAATAGGCGCTCATAGCTTTATCAATCGCGCCCAAACAAATACTGATATCGCTCGTGGATATACGCTGTTGTTAGAAACTCTCAACAGTTTTGCAAAGGCTCCAGTTTTACCATTTGATGCTAAGGCGATCGCCATATTTGACGAGATGCGAAGTCAGAAAGTTCGTGTATCTACAATGGACTTGAGAATTGCCGCGATCGCCATTTCTAACAACTTGGTATTACTTACCCGAAATACTGGCGACTTCAGTAAAATTCCGAGATTAATAACCGAAGATTGGACGGTGTAGGGCAAACTCACGGTAATAGCGATCGCCTTTAGAAACTGAGGAGGCTGACTATGGATCAAGATTACTAAGACAAAGGCTGCGGCGATAATCCACCCCTTAAACCACCAAGTCCACCATCAAGGGACTTGCGCTTTGATAATGTACCTTTTGGGCGAACGCAGTTCGCCCCTACATTGTGGACAAAATCCGTTACTGTAGGGGCGCAATGCTTGCGCCCTCCGATCGCTCAGGTTTGCCGATCACCCTAAGTAGGGGGAGAGCCTTCGAGATGTTAGGGACTTGCGCTTTGATAATGTGCCATCTGGCTGGTCTGGTTTTTCTACGGAGCGATTTTCTGGCTGGGATATTATTTATTTCTACGCCAGTCCCTAACCGTTTATTCTAGTCCAGTCGTTGTTTCTTTAAGCTACTTGCGGTCGCAACGCGCTCGCTACGCCAGATCGCCTGATGGGGTGACAAGCGGCTTGAAAATGAGACAGGGGGTAGGAGGTTTCTCCTGAAACACCGAACCCAACAGACAATCCCCCAATCCAAAATCCCCTGATCAATAGACTTCTCCAATAACTGTGAAAATAAGGGCTAAAGCTCTTACTACAGGCCGATCAAAAATCTTTTTTAGAGATGTCTATTTACCCATTAATCGCTCGCTCAATCCCATATAAAATCAGTGCCAAAAATGTCACCAACCAAAACCAAAGCTGAGGAGGCTCACTATGGATCAAGATGACTAAGACAAAGGCTGCGGCAATAATCCACCACTTAAACCACCAAGTCCACCATTGAGAACGTTTTTTCGGATTTTCCATATTAGGTTCAACCGTTTATTCTAGTCGTTGTTTCTTTCAGCTACTTACGCTCGCAAGATTGTGGTTAACGGTCGTACACCCCTGTAACCCAGCGAAAAGCAGGGGTTATGTAACTCACTAAAGAACGCTCTTCTACCACAGCATGGACATCTGCGGTGGTCCCGTTGGTAATTCTTTGGGGCGCTCCCTTAGCTTGAGTCCAGTAAAAACCACTCGGTGTATTCCGATCGACCTTCAGCGCTAAAGTGGCTTTGATAACACTTGCATTCACGGGTATAGGCTTATCGCGATCGTCTTCATCCCTACCCAGAAACAGCTTGCTGGCCAGTTCATGACTTCCCACTATATTTGCCAGTTCTGCCACAGTTACCGGCTGCTGATCGACGGAAACGACCTTAGCGACGATACCCCCATAGCGTTCGCGATCATAGAGATCGGGAACGACTTCTACTTCCTGGCCCGGTTCTAATCGTTTGGCATCACCACTCTTAAACAAAGCTACCACGTTGGTCTTAGCCTTTAGATTAGAGACTTCTAACGTACCGATGCGCCCCCCCGGAGCCAGAACTTCCCCCGGATTAACAGATAAGTCTAAAATCTGGCCGTTGTACAGACTCACTACATTTTTGTTGGCTTGAATAGTGGTTTTTAACGTATTAATCTCTCGTTGCTGGTCAGCGATCGCATTGTAACGAAGAATATCACTGGCTGTATCTTGCAGGTCTATTTGCCGTTTTTCTGTGTTTAGTATATTATTCTGGGCCGTCAATGCGTTCATCTGCGCTCGCAGGCTTTCATCAACCCCCTTAAGGCGATCGAGTTCTATTTGGACGCGATTGATACTATTAGAAGCCTCTAGATTATTGAACTGAAATAAATAGGAGGGAAAATCTAGCTTGGCGACGGCCCCCTCTTCGATAAGTTTATCGTAGGCGGCTAGTCTTTCATCCGTTGAGTTCTGGAAATTTTTAAGGTATCGAGCATGGGAGAGATAAGCTTCTCGCTGTTTTTGATTACTGGCTAATTGAACTTGAAGTGCTTTAATCTGAAGCTGATTGGCCTTTTGCTGGCGCTCTATTGAGGCTGCATTCAATTGACGACGACTCACTTCAATAGAGTCAACTCTTTTATCCTGCTGCTTGAGATCTGCTAGTCTATCCTTTTTATCCTTTAATTCTGTTTCTAATTCAGGAAACTCTAAAGTTGCCAGTAATTGCCCTTTTTTGACAGAATCTCCGGGTTGAATTAGGAGGGTTAACACTCGCCCACCTTGACGGGGTTCGATATTAACAATAGAACGAGGAATCAAAATGACCGCTCGTCCTTGAATAGGAGTCGGAATCTTGCCAACTATCGCCCAATAACTCAATCCTCCGAGCAAAAGACCCACCGGCATTAAGCGCAGGATTATCTCCCCTAATCTTCCTGTTGGCTCCGAATATTTAAACGTTTTTTCCGAATTAATTTTAGGATCAATTCCCGTTTTTATTTGCTTATTATCCTGATGTTCTATTCTAGCCTGCGTTGTTTTCTTCGCACCCATATCTGGCTGCTGATGATTCTGATCAGACATAGATTCGGCTTGATTTTTTGCCATTGTAATGAATAAAAATCACTTAATTTGTAACATGATAAACATTCAGAGAATATTACTTTAGACTAGAAAAATCCCCTGAAAAAATCGCTCAAGCTATTTTTGACATAAGATAACTAGGCTACCTCGAAAGATTTACCGAAGGCTCAAACCTTTAAAATTTCCTGTAAGAAACCTAATAAAGTAGTACACTTGATGCGACCTAAAACAACCTAATAGGGATCAAGTGTTTGAGTCCAACACCCCGACTAGAGAGATAATCTATCGAAGGAGTTTACACCATTCCAGCTTCTAACTTACATAAGGCGTACAGTTCCATTGTAACCGTTCAGGGCGGGGATGTCAAGCCGCCAGTGGCATTGACTCCGTGGAAGAACTCTCCTAGGGCAGCAGAGAGAGCCACGGATACTACTCTCTCACAGTAGCGGCTCTTTTCTAAGTCTTTTTAGATTACTAGATTTTGTCCCCTCCTGAACTAGGGTTGATTCATTGTAGGGTTGATTCATGAATCAACCCTACCCCCTGAACGGTTACTTCAAGGGAGAAAAAGCGATCGGGCTATAATAGAGAAAATTTCATTTTAACTTGAGAAAATTCATTATGACAGCTACTATTGAAGACATTCGGGAAATACTAAAGGAATTGGCCCAATCCCAACAAGAGTTATCCCAATCCCAACAAGAGTTATCCCAAGCTCAACAAGAGTTATCCCAAGCTCAAAAAGAAACGGATAAACAAATCAAGGAAACGGATAAACAAATTAACAGAGTTAGTCAGCAGATTGGGGAGTTGGGCAATCGTTTAGGAGAATTTGTCGAGTGGCAAGTACGTCCTGCGGTGGTGCGTCTATTTCAGGAGCGGGGTATTGATGTGCATGAGTTTCACCCCGGCATTTCGGTAAAACGGGATAATGAGGGTTTAGAGATTGATCTATTAGTAGTGAATGATACCGATGCCATTTTAGTGGAGGTCAAAAGTAAGTTAACTCAAAGAGATGTGGATGAGCATTTACAACGTTTGGCTAAGTTTAAGCGGTTAATGCCGCGTTTTCGAGATGTAAAAGCTTTGGGAGCGGTGGCAGCGATGATTGTTCCCAATGAGGTGGCGAGTTACGCTTGTCGTCAGGGTTTATTTGTGTTGGTGCAGTCAGGGGAAAATGTAATAATTTTAAATGATGCGGAGTTTACGCCCCAGATTTGGTAGGTTTAGCTTTTTCTCGAAATCTTCTAGGTTCTGTGTGATCAGTTTAACTTACATTATGAGCGATCTTTGTGTCCTTTGTGTCTTCGTGGTTCCTTCCACTCCCTTGCTAGGAGAAATATATCTTAAAATACATTTTACCCACCAAATCCAAGAGAGCCGATTCCATTCCTGCCAATAATCAACGCTAAAATTATACTAAATCCCTTGAGTATCGGCTACATCACTTTAACTTGAGAAAATTCATTATGACAGCTACTATTGAAGACATTTGGGAAATACTAAAGGAATTGGCCCAATCCCAACAAGAGTTATCCCAATCCCAACAAGAGTTATCCCAATCCCAACAAGAGTTATCCCAATCCCAACAAGAGTTATCCCAATCCCAACAAGAGTTATCCCAAGCTCAACAAGAGTTATCCCAAGCTCAAAAAGAAACAGATAAACAAATCAAGGAAACGGATAAACAAATTAACAGAGTTAGTCAGCAGATTGGGGAGTTGGGCAATCGTTTAGGAGAATTTGTCGAGTGGCAAGTACGTCCTGCGGTGGTGCGTCTGTTTCAGGAGCGGGGTATTGATGTCCATGAGTTTCACCCTGGTATTTCGGTAAAACGGGATAATGAGGGTTTAGAAATTGATCTATTAGTAGTAAATGATACCGATGCCATTTTAGTGGAGGTCAAAAGTAAGTTAACTCAAAGAGATGTGGATGAGCATTTACAACGTTTGGCTAAGTTTAAGCGGTTAATGCCGCGTTTTCGAGATGTAAAAGCTTTGGGAGCGGTGGCAGCGATGATTGTTCCCAATGAGGTGGCGAGTTACGCTTGTCGTCAGGGTTTATTTGTGTTGGTGCAGTCAGGGGAAAATGTAATAATTTTAAATGATGCGGAGTTTACGCCCCAGATTTGGTAGGTTTAGCTTTTTCTCGAAATCTTCTAGGTTCTGTGTGATCAGTTTAACTTACATTATGAGCGATCTTTGTGTCCTTTGTGTCTTCGTGGTTCCTTCCACTCCCTTGCTAGGAGAAATATATCTTAAAATACATTTTACCCACCAAATCCAAGAGAGCCGATTCCATTCCTGCCAATAATCAACTTAACTTGAGAGAAATTCATTATGACAGCTACGATTGAAGACATTCGGGAAATACTAAAGCAATTAGCTCAATCCCAACAAGAGTTATCCCAAGCTCAACAAGAGTTATCCCAAGCTCAAAAAGAAACGGATCAACAAATCAAGGAAACAGATAAGCAAATTAACAGAGTTAGTCAGCAGATTGGGGAGTTGGGCAATCGTTTAGGAGAGTTTGTTGAGTGGCAAGTACGTCCTGCGGTGGTGCGTCTATTTCAGGAGCGGGGTATTGATGTGCATGAGTTTCACCCCGGCATTTCGGTAAAACGGGATAATGAGGGTTTAGAGATTGATCTATTAGTAGTGAATGATACCGATGCCATTTTAGTGGAGGTCAAAAGTAAGTTAACTCAAAGAGATGTGGATGAGCATTTACAACGTTTGGCTAAGTTTAAGCGGTTAATGCCGCGTTTTCGAGATGTAAAAGCTTTGGGAGCGGTGGCAGCGATGATTGTTCCCAATGAGGTGGCGAGTTATGCTTGTCGTCAGGGTTTATTTGTGTTGGTGCAGTCAGGGGAAAATGTAATAATTTTAAATGATGCGGAGTTTACGCCCCAGATTTGGTAGGTTTAGCTTTCGTTCCACCCCTTCGCTAGGAGAAATTTATCTTAGAATACATTTTACCCACCAAATCCAAGAGAGCCATGAGAGTGGAGAGATTGAAAATTTAGAGATTTTATTTTTCTCCAAACGTTTAGAGTCTCAAACCCAATTTGAATTACTATTAGAGGAAAATTTAAAAATGACTGAGCCATTAACAGCAGGTTTACTGATCACCTTAGCAGTACAAGAGTTTGTGAAGTCTGGGACGGGGGATTTAGCGAAACGGTTTACGGCTGAAGCTTTGGCTAAGATTCCTGTTTTATGGGAAAAAATCAAAACTCGCTTAACAGGAAAATCTTCTAAAGTTGATGAAGCATTGGCTAAGGTTGAGAGGGGTGATAGTACAGCCGTTGAAACCTTGACTAAAAATTTAGATGTGATTTTAGATGAAGATCCTGCTTTTGCGAAAGAGTTAAAAGTTTTAGCGCAGACAATCCAAGCGGGTAAAATTCAGGATAATAGTAGTATGATTCAAAATAATTCTGATAATGCTAAAGGTTGGCAGACAAAAGTTGAGGGGGGAACTGCCTATATTGGAGAGATTCACATTAACCAAGGTCAACAACCTAAAACTTAAATCGAGGCTTATTGTCAATGACTGACCTAATTTCTGAACTTTGCCAATTGACGGCGGAAATCCTGCAAGATAATCCCCAAGCGGATCTCGCTCGATTGGTGGCGTTGGTCAAAACCAACATTGATGCTAATTCACAATTAACTGAGGCAATTCAAGATGATCGTCGGTTAGTTCAGATTAACAAAGGAGATGCAAAGGGGTTTCAAACCTTGGTAACGGGGGGAATTGCCAATATTGGGATTCACTTAAATGATGTTAATCGGGAGACTTTACAAGAGGTTTTGCGAGAAGCTTTAGAGGATTTATTGAAGTCGTTGCAACCTATGGGTATTCCTGAGAATATTCCCCGTAGTGGTGTGACCAAGTTTGTAGGAAGGGAAGATGAACTTCTTACCCTACATAACCAGTTACAGCAAAATAAGGTAGTGGCGATTTCTGCGATCGCGGGAATGGGCGGTGTCGGGAAGACAGAACTGGCGATTCAGTATGCTGATTTGCATCAAGAAGATTATCAGGGTGGCTTATGTTGGGTGTTTGCAAGAGATGTCAATATTGGTATTCAAATTGTGAGTTTTGCTCAGGCAAAAATCGAGCTTAAAATTCCTGATTGGATAGATAAAATTGAGGATCAGGTTTCTTTTTGCTGGCGTAATTGGCGATCAGGGAATGTGTTGATTATTTTGGATGATGTGGTCAATTATCCCATGATTGAACCCTATCTACCGCCGAAAGATTCACGTTTTAAGGTCTTGATGACTACGCGGTTAAAGTTTGGTTCTCCAATTCAAACGATTCCCCTAGAAGTTTTGAGTTTGGAAAATGCGTTAGAGTTATTAGAATCTATTATTGGCAAGGAACGCATCGGTAAAGAGCCAGAAATTGCAGAAACGCTTTGTCGCTGGTTAGAGTTTTTACCGTTAGGATTAGAGTTAGTCGGGCGTTATTTGAATGAGGTTCCAGATTTATCTTTATCTACTTTATTATTTCGGTTACAGGAAAAAGCGAAAAAACGTCAAACTCTCAAACATAAGGCTCTAGAAATTGAGAAAGAAACTCGAACTTCTACGGCTAAATTAGGGGTGGAATCTGCTTTTAATTTGAGTTGGGATTTGTTGGACGAGTTGAGTCAACATTTGGGCAAATTATTAAGTTTGTTTGCTAATGCACCGATTCCTTGGGAGTTAGCAGAACGAGTTGAGCAAAAATATTATTTAATGTATCCTGAAAAGGGCGAGTTTGATCTTGATGAATTAGAATTGGCGAGGGCAAAACTGCTCCGGTTTCATCTCTGCCAAAATATTGATCTACAGACTTATCGTTTACATTCTTTAATTCGAGAATTTTTTAGAGGCAAACTAGAAGGAGAAGAAGATGTTACAAACATTAGTTAAAGTTAAGCAAGAAACCGAGGCAGACCAACTAAAACGAGCCTTTGTTAAGGTAATGGTTGAAGTAGCCCAAAAGATTCCTCAGACCCTAACTCTCACAGATGTTAAGCAAGTATCCTCTGCTATTCCTCATCTTGCAGAAGTAGCCACCAATTTTAATATTTTGCTAACAGATGAGGATTTAATCTGGCCTTCTACTGGTATTGCAAGATTTTACGAAGGACAAGCAAACTATCAGGAGGCATTGGTTTGGTGTCAGCACTGTTTAGAAATTTTAGAATCTCGTCTGGGGAATGATCATATTAATGTCGCTACTAGCCTTAGCAATCTGGCAAGAATTTACCGATTACAGGGAGAATACAACAAAGCCGAGCCTCTGCTAAACCGAGCGCAAAAACTGACACAATTAGGCGAAAACCATCTCTTTACAGGAACTTGCTATAACGACTTAGGCTTACTGTATCGTCTAATGGGACGGTATGAAAAAGCCAAAACTTACCATAAACAAGCCTTGGCTATAAGGCTGTCACAACTAGGAGAAAAACACCCCTCGATAGCACAATCATATGACCATTTAGCTATGGTATATCGTTTGACTAAAAAGTATAAAGAAGCCGAAACTTACCATAAACAAGCCTTGACTATAGGGCTGGAACAATTAGGAGAGAATCATCCTTTTGTTGCACGATGTTACAATCACATAGGAAAATTGTACTATGAAATAGAGAGATATGGGGAAGCAGAATCTTACTATCAAAAGACATTAGCGATCTGGCTAGCAGAATTAGGAGAAAATCACCCCTCTGTTGCACAATCCTATACAAATTTTGCGGACTTATACTATGCAATGAAGAAGTATGAAAAGGCAGAACTTCTCTATCAAAAATCTTTAGATATTAGATTTGCAACATTAGGAGAAAACCATAATTTTGTGGCATTAACTTATCAAAATCTAGCAAAATTGTACTACGCAACGGAGAGATATGGCGAATCGGAACGTCTTTACCAAAAGGCTTTGGCAATTTTGATGGCAACAGTAGGCGAAAATCATCCCAACACTCAAAAAGTTCTAGATAGTTTGAAGACACTGAAACAACAAAGAACAACAGACAATGAATCCCCTAATTAACTGACAAAAATAAGGTGATAATGATGCAACAGACTTTAGTTAAAGTTAAGCAAGAAACCGAGGCAGACCAACTAAAAAGGGTTTTTGTTGACGTGATGATTGAGGTTTCTAAAACGATTCCCCAGAATCCCGTTATTGCAGATATTGACAGAGTGCGTCTGGCTATTCCTCATCTGGAGTTACTGAGTCAAGAGATGCTGGATGATATTTCTAATCCTGATGATAATTTAATGTGGGCATTTCTTGGGGTAGCATTGTTTTACCAAGGGCAAGGACAGTATAACTCAGCAGAAAGATATTGTGGTAATTGTCTCGAAGCGGTACAATCTCGCTTAGGAGACAATCATCCCGATGTGGCACAATCCCTCAACAATTTAGCACTATTGTACAATTCCCAAGGCAGGTACACAGAAGCGGAACCTCTCTATCTAGAAGCATTAGATTTGTATAAACAACTCTTAGGAGACAATCATCCCTCTGTGGCACTTTCCCTCAACAATTTAGCAGCATTGTACGATTCCCAAGGCAGGTACACAGAAGCAGAACCTCTCTATCTAGAAGCTTTAGATTTGAGAAAACGACTCTTAGGAGACAATCATCCCGATGTGGCAAATTCCCTCAACAATTTAGCAGCATTGTACGATTCCCAAGGCAGGTACACAGAAGCAGAACCTCTCTATCTAGAAGCTTTAGATTTGAGAAAACGACTCTTAGGAGACAATCATCCCGATGTGGCACTTTCCCTCAACAATTTAGCAGGATTGTACCGTTCCCAAGGCAGATACACAGAAGCGGAACCTCTCTTTCTAGAAGCATTAGATTTGAGAAAACGACTATTAGGAGACAATCATCCCGATGTGGCAAATTCCCTCAACAATTTAGCATACTTGTACCGTTCCCAAGGCAGGTACACAGAAGCGGAACCTCTCTATCTAGAAGCATTAGCAATTGCCGAGCAAGCTTTAGGGGAGAATCATCCCCATGTGGCAACTTCCCTCAACAATTTAGCAGAATTATACCGTTCCCAAGGCAGGTACACAGAAGCGGAACCTCTCTATCTAGAAGCATTAGCAATTGCCGAGCAAGCTTTAGGGGAGAATCATCCTAATACAATAATATTTCGGGAAAACTTACAAATAATGCGACAACAGCAAAAACCCACTTCTTTAACTTGGTGGCAGTGGATTATAGTTATTCCTATAGTTATTCTATGGATGCCGTTTTATTTGCTATGGATGCTGATTCGTTGGCTAGTGCGTCGCTTTATTAGGTGAAGAGTCTTAACTGTGATTGATGTGATTATGTCAAGTTTTTAGGAAATTAAATCAGTTTATTCTTAATCAAACTTAAACGGAGAAAATTAATGACAACCAACTTATTAAATAATGCTATTACCATAGATAACGAAATTCAACATGGTAAACCAATCTTAACGGGAACCCGAATCCCGATCGCCATTGTTATTGGTTCCCTGGCAGGAGGAATGAGCTATGAAGAAGTCATGGAGGAATATGGAGTTACTCAAGAGCAAATTCTTGCTTCTTTAGCATATTTTTCTGAACTTTTAAATAATGAAATCATTTATCCAATGGAGAAAACCAGTTGAAAATTCGCTTTTTAATTGATGAAGACTGCCCCTTAAGTTTAAGCAACTTGCTAAATTCTAAAGGTTATGACGCTATTCATGTAAAAACCTCTGGACTAAGTGGCACAAAAGACCCTGAGCTATTTCGATTTGCTCAACGAGAACAGCGAATTATTATTAGCCGTGATTTGGGATGGGCTAATATCAAAAATTATCCTCCCAATACCCATTGTGGTCTGATTATTTTACGATTTCCTTTTGAGGCGATAGCGGTAGAAATTAGACAGGTTTTAGAAAATTTTATCAATACCGTAGATATAGAAGAAATTATTGGCTCAACGGTAATTGTGGATAAAAATAAGTTTAGGATCAGAAAATCTGGTTGACAAATTAATAGTGTTCCTAATATAAATTAAACAGCGATCGCCACTTTTAAACCTGATAGAAAAACAGCAATTCTTTCACAGTTCATTAAATTGTAATTGCTTTTTCCCTACCCAATAAACCCAACAGAATAAACCCATGAATACAACAACTCAAACCATCAAAGTCTATGACGAAATTATTGAACTAATCGCAGGGGGAACCACCCCCCAATCGGTGATTAACTTTCATCTTTCCGATACCGCTCAAAATCGCCTAGAAGACCTAATTTATAACGCTAAAAATAATGAACTTACCCAAGAGGAAAAACAGGAACTCGATGCTTATTTAATGCTAGAACATATTATGACCCTAGCAAAAGCAAAAGCTCACCAATATCTCAATGGAGCTAACTAAAATGGCTCGACCTTACATTAGTGTAGAATTGCGAAAATTAGTTGCTGAACGTGCCGATTTTCTCTGTGAATATTGCTTAATTTCTGCTTCTGATAGGGTATCTGGCTGTCAGGTGGATCATATCATTAGTTTTAAACATGGGGGAGCAACTTCGGCTGATAATTTATGCTACGCCTGTATTTTTTGCAATTTACAAAAAGGTACAGACTTGCTGAATACAACACAATCATAGTATTCATTCAATCAAATAACAGTTTAGACTTATTATGGGATTACCGTAGGTGCTTCTCATCGATGCCTCTTAGATTACCAGATTTCGTCCCCCCCGAACGGTGACAATTTATCAGCGTTTTCTCCTTGTTTGTCGCCGGTGATGCCATTGACTGAGGAGACGATAACTAACAAAATAAGTGATAATGCTCGCCAACAGACCTGTAATCAAACTGCCAAAAAATAACGTTAAGAGAAATTCACCGCTCAAACTCCCCCAATTTTCCGCCCAACTTTGGTTAGAGGCAAAAATACGACTATCGATCGCTTGATTTCCTTTACCTAAAAACAATTCTCCCAATTTATAGTTAAACAAAAACACGGGAATATAGGTAAAGGGATTACTCACCCAAGTGGCTGCCGCTGCCGCGATTTTATTGCCCCGCACACAGAAAGCTAAAAAAATCGCAATAATGGTCTGTAATCCTAGCCAGGGAAAGGCCCCAGAAAACACCCCCACCGCTAACCCGCGAGCGATTTCGATCGGATGTCCCTGCAATCGCACCAAGCGAACCCACCAGTAGCGACAGGAGCGCGTCAGACGATTAATTAGGCTATTTTCTTTATTTTTCGCTTTTAATGACCGTGAGCGCATATTTTTGGGCATAAATGCTGACAAAATTGATACCAACTTCAATTTTAGCAAGGAGTTACTCAGAGATGTTAAACACAGGGGATACGATCGCCGCCATCGCTACGGCGATCGTTCCGGAACAGGGTAGTATCGGTATTGTCCGTTTATCTGGTAGTCAGGCAGTGGCGATCGCTAGTCGGCTTTTCCATACCCGCAATCGTCAAAAATGGCAAAGTCATCGTCTTCTCTACGGTTATATCCGGCACCCCCAAAGTCAGGCAATTATCGATGAAGCTTTGCTGTTGCTCATGTTAGCGCCCCGCTCTTTCACCCGCGAGGATGTGGTGGAATTTCACTGTCATGGCGGCATTATGCCCGTACAACAGGTGTTACAGTTATGTCTAGAAAATGGGGCGCGTTTGGCCCAAGCGGGGGAATTTAGCCTGCGTGCCTTTCTTAACGGCAGAATTGACCTAACTCAAGCCGAAAGCGTCGTCGATCTCGTTGGGGCGCGTTCTCCTCAAGCGGCACAATTTGCCCTCGCTGGTTTACAGGGAAAACTCGCGCAACCGATTCGGCATTTGCGTGCCACCTGTCTCGATATTTTAGCTGAAATTGAGGCCCGTATTGACTTTGAAGAGGATTTACCACCCTTGGATCACGAGGCGGTTCTCCATAGCATAGAACAGGTTTTTTGTCAAGTAAATTTAATTTTAGCTACTGCCGAGCGCGGGGAATTGCTGCGTAGTGGTCTAAAAGTGGCGATCGTGGGACGGCCGAATGTGGGTAAATCAAGTTTGTTAAATGCTTGGAGTCGGAGTGATCGAGCGATTGTCACCGATTTACCCGGCACTACCCGCGATATCGTCGAATCTCAGCTAGTTGTGGCGGGAATCCCCGTACAAGTCCTCGATACGGCTGGAATTCGCTCGGCCAGCGATCGAGTTGAACAAATTGGGGTGGAACGTTCCCGTCAAACGGCCCGGTCTGCTGATTTAGTTCTCTTAACCGTCTCCGCAGAGTCAGGATGGACCCAGGAGGACGAGGAAATTTATCGCTCTGTCAGCGATCGCCGATTAATTTTAGTGATTAATAAAATTGATTTAGCTCATCCCGAAACGGTAATTTATCCAGCAGAAATTGAGCGAGTTGTCAAGCTATCCGCCGTCCAAAATCAGGGTATTGAAGACTTAGAAAAAACTATTATTGATGCTGTCCAAAATCAAGAACTACAGGCGGCTAATTTGGATTTAGCCATTAATCAACGACAGGCGGCCGCTTTAACTAGGGCGAAAATTGCTTTGCAACAAGTCAAAAAAACAATTGACCAAGATTTACCTTTTGATTTTTGGTCGATCGATCTGCGTACTGCCATTCAAGCTTTAGGAGAAATTACCGGCGAAGAAGTGACTGAATCGGTACTTGATCGCATTTTTAGCCGTTTTTGTATTGGTAAATAAGCAATGAGGAAATCTGGTCAACTGTGTTCGGTTAACTGTAGTCTTGTTGAGAATTGAAGAACTCAGATATTGCCGGAAAAAAAGACTTTCCAAGCGGCCGTAATAATGGCACTTCCCAAAAGGATAATCAATGTCCAGACCTGATTTTTTTGGGTTCCTTCCACTGATTTTAGCCGATTGTCGATGCCTTCGATTTTCTCGTCTAAAACTTTAATATCCCCTTTGATATCAGCTTGTCCTATCTCAAGTTTTGTTAAGCGATTATCTAATCGATCAAACCGTTCATCAATCTTATCGAATTTCTGGCTAACTTCCTTGATACTGTCTTTAATTTCTTTAAGGACGACATCAAGGGAATAAGTAACAGTTTCGTTAGACATTGGGTCAACTCCTATACTGCATCTGGTTGGATATAATTTTATCTTAGTCTAGGCTTTAAGAAAATTTTCTTTCAGGAGCGATTAACTGTAGTCTTGTTGAGAATTAGAGAACTCAGATATTACTGGAAAAAAATACTTTCCAAGCAGCCGTAATAATGGCACTTCCCAAAAGGATAATCAATGTCCAGACCTGATTTTTTTGGGTTCCCTCTACCGATATTAGCCGATTGTCGATGCCTTCAATTTTCCCGTCTAACACTTTAATATCCCCTTTGAGATCAGTTACTCCTATTTCTAGTTTGGTTAACCGATCTTCTACCTTGTCAAATCTTTCGTTAACCCGCTTCTCAAGCGAGTCAATCTTCCCCTCAATCCTTGTGAGGACAGCTTCTAGGGAATAAGTAACAGTTTCGTTAGACATTGGGTCAACTCCTATACTGCATCTGGTTGGATATAATTTTATCTTAGTCTAGGCTTTAAGAAAATTTTCTTTCAGGAGCGATTAACTGTAGTCTTGTTGAGAATTAGAGAACTCAGATATTACTGGAAAAAAATACTTTCCAAGCAGCCGTAATAATGGCACTTCCCAAAAGGATAATCAATGTCCAGACCTGATTTTTTTGGGTTCCCTCTACCGATATTAGCCGATTGTCAATGCCTTCGATTTTCTCGTCTAACACTTTAATATCTCCTTTGAGATCGGTTAATCCTATTTCTACTTTTGTCAAGCGCTCATCAATCTTATCGATCTTCCCCTCAATCCTTGTGAGGACAGCTTCTAGGGAATAAGTAACAGTTTCGTTAGACATTGGCTAAACTCCTGTACTGCATCTGGTTGGATATAATAATTTTATCTTAGTCTAGGCTTTTTGGCATTCCTTACCCTATAGTTAACTTCACTTCTGTCCAACCACTGAGATAGTGTTAGGTGAAAACTTCGCTACTTTCTTGTCACTGATTAGCGGTTACTGTTCATTCTCTGCGAAAAAACCCTAACCCCTAACACCGATAACCCTAACTGCCAATTTTTTCGGGAACTTCCTAACATCCCATTCATCTTAAAACCCAGATTCCACAGGGAAAAAGGGGGAAATCCAGAGGAGTTTCAGGCTTTTTTCCTAGCCCTCTCGGTTTTCTTTTGGTATAAATTGGGTAATGTGTGCAAAGGAGTGAGCGAGTGACGTTTAGCATCGAACCAAAAATTATCAATCCGCCCAAAAACCGTCATGATTATCAATTGTCGGAAGTAATTCGCTATCGTGCTTGGGTAGAGATTGATCGATCAGCACTACAACAAAACGTGCGAAAAGTCAAGGCCTTATTAGCCCCAAAAACGGAATTAATGGCGGTAATTAAAGCCGATGCTTACGGACACGGGGCAGTTAAGGTGGCTAACAGCGTTTTAGAAGCCGGAGCGCAGTCTTTAGCCATCGCGACTATCGGGGAAGGTATCGAACTACGCGAAGCGGGAATCGTTGCCCCAATTATGATTTTAGGGGCAGTCAATACCCCAGAAGAAGTGGCAGCCCTAGCCCATTGGCAATTGCAACCCACCCTGGTGCAAATCGAACAGGTGCGGATTTTTGCCGCCGTTATGAGACGCTTAGAGCAGCGGCTGCCAGTCCATATCAAACTAGATACGGGAATGTCTCGCCTAGGTACACCATGGCACAACGGCACCAAATTCGTCGAACAGGTTTTAGAGGCTCCTAACCTGAAAATTGCCAGTATATACTCGCATTTTGCCACGGCTGACGATCCCAATCCCGAAATCATGCAGTTACAACGGCAAAGATTCCAACAAGCGATCGCCGAGTTAAAATCAAAAGGTTATCATCCCCCCTGTCTGCATTTAGCCAACTCTGCCGCTACCCTAAGCGATCGATCTCTGCACTACGATCGAGTTAGAGTCGGATTAGCTCTCTACGGTCTTTATCCCGCCGATCATCTCACCGATAAAGTCCCTTTGCAACCCGTCCTGCAAGTAAAAGCGCGCATTGCCCAAGTCAAAACCATTGCCGCCGGTTCGGGAGTGAGTTATGGTCATCAGTACATAGCGGCAAAAGACACCCGTATTGCTGTGGTCGGTATCGGTTACGCCGATGGAATTCCCCGCAATCTCTCCAATCGTCTAAAAGTATCCCTGAGAGGACGTTTAGTACCCCAAATCGGCGCGATAACCATGGATCAGTTAATGATTGACGTGAGCGAGATTCCAGAGGTAAAAACAGGGGAAATCGTCACACTTATCGGTAAAGACGGCCTACAGTGCATCACCGCCGATGATTGGGCGCGGGATTTGGGTACGATATCCTGGGAAATTCTCTGCGGTTTTAAGCATCGTTTGCCGCGAATTACTATTAGCAATGAGTGATTATGGCGGTGATCTTAAAAAATGTCAATTGGCGGCAATTCTTACTGTTGACTGGTGAGATGTGTAATTAATTTTGCTTAGGTACTTACCGTTGTTAAGTGCGATCGCTGATTGCTGGGCTAGATTAGGGGATGAATTCTCCAGTGCTTTAGGTTAGAATAAACAGGGTTAATCGACGGCAAATGATTAGTTTTACCCTAGAGGCAGCGATGACTATAAGCAACGATTTACCCTTACCCCCCGGCAGTTTCGGATTACCCCTATTAGGAGAAACAATCGCTTTTTTAACCGATGGGGATTTTGCCAGTAAACGTCATAATAAATATGGTCAACTTTTCCGCACTCACATTTTTGGCAGTCCCACGATTATTTTATCCGGTACCGAAGCTAACCGTTTTCTCCTCAGCAACGAGAATAAATACTTTGCGGCCACTTGGCCTAAAAGTACCAAAACTCTCCTAGGTAGCGCATCTTTAGCAGTGCATACGGGAGATGTTCACGCTTCCCGTCGTCGTTTAATCTATCAAGCTTTTCAACCCCGGTCCCTAGCAAGTTATATCCCTACGGTAGAAACAATTACCGCTCACTATTTAGAGCGTTGGCAAACCGCAAAAACCCTGTCATGGTATCCTGAATTAAGAAACTATACTCTCGATATCGCCTGTAAATTATTTATCGGTCTTGACCAGGGTTCTGCTACCAAATTAGGAGAAGTTTTTGATACTTGGTGTGCGGGACTATTTACCCTTCCCCTTCCCCTTCCCTGGACAGCTTTCGGCAAAGCATTACGCTGTCGAGAGGAATTACTGCAAGCGATCAAAACTATCATTTTAGAAAGACAAAAAAATGATGACTTAGGACAGGATGCTCTGGCTATCCTTTTAGAAGCTAAAGACGAAAACGGTCAAAGTTTATCCTTAGCGGAATTAAAGGATCAAGTGCTATTATTACTCTTTGCCGGTCATGAAACTTTAACCTCCGCTATCGCCACTTTCTGCCTACAAATGGCACTGCATCCCGATATTTTTCAGCTTGTATTGGAGGAAATAACTAATTTTGATCTATCCACTCCTTTAAGCGTTGATACCCTCAAACAGATGACCTATTTAGATCGCGTTTTAAAGGAAGTTTTACGTTTTACTCCCCCCGTGGGAGGAGGATTCCGTCGGGTAATAAAAGACTGTCAATTTAACGGTTATCATTTGCCGAAAGGATGGGTAGTGCAGTATCAAATCAGCAATACCCATAAAGATAATAATATTTATTCCCATCCTGAAACCTTTGATCCTGATCGCTTTTTAGCCGACGAAAAACCCTACGGATATATCCCCTTTGGTGGGGGATTGCGCGAATGTATCGGCAAGGAATTCGCTCGTTTAGAGATGAAAATTTTAGCCGTCCGTTTAGTAGAAAAATACGATTGGCAATTACTCCCCAATCAAGATCTCACCCTCACCACTATCCCCACTCCCCATCCCCGGGACGGTTTACAAGTCACCTTTAAACTCCGTTAACCGGCTAGGATAAAAAAACTTTAAAAACAGTTTAACGTTTTTCTCGGAGCCGTGAAATTTATTTCACGGCATTTATTGACCGAACAGAGGTTAATCGGCAGCGGGTAAAGCTTTCGATAATTCTCCATTTTGCCGATGATTTGGTGTATCAAATTCGAGAACTAGGTAACGAATCAAACGCGCTAGGGATTTTTGTAGTAAACCTTCAGCAATTTTTTGTCCCATCTGTTGGGTTTCCGGTTTAGCGATTAGTTTAGTCATCACTGGCACCATAGCCATGGCATCGAATCCTTTCGTTTCCTGTAAAATACTAAAGATGTTGCGAAGATGCTCAAAACTCTTAGAATCACCCAACAATTCTGGGGGAGTTTCTTGTACCGTTAAACCCACCTGTTGCCGGAAATTAACCGTGAGATTAAACCAAGTGCGACGGCCGAAATTATCGAGGGTATTTACTAACTCATTCACTAATTTTTCGCGGATAAATATACCCCTATCTGACAGAAGAAAATCTAATGCTTGTTCGCTGACTTTCTCGAAGTTAAAATCATTAGAATCTTTAGCATTACGCAAGAGATTTTCTAAACGATTCCAGCGAAAAGTACCGTCTTTAAACAATAAATCCCGCAGGGAATCTCGCAACTCCGTGGAAGGATCGGTCAGCAGACGTTTGGCAATATAAGGATAGGCTTTACTCAGTACCTTAAAATTAGGATCGATGCCAATCGCTATTCCCTCTAAAGTCACCATCGAGCGAATAATCAGGGCATAATAGGCAGGAACTCGAAAGGGAAACTCGTACATCATCGCCGACATTTTATCGGTGATACTTTTAAAGTTTAATTCTGCCACACTCGCCCCCAAAGCATTACCGAAAACTTCCGAAAAAGCGGGAATAATTGGCTCTAAATTGGTAGTTGGTGATAGGAAGTCTAGTTTAACATAATCCTTGGCCAGAGACTCAAAATCCCGGTTGACTAAATGCACCACCGCTTCGATTAAACCGTAGCGTTGATAGGGTTCAATATTGCTCATCATGCCGAAATCAAGATAAGCTAATTTACCATCGGGAGTTGCTAATAAATTACCCGGATGGGGGTCCGCATGGAAAAATCCATGTTCAAGTAATTGACGCAAAGAACACTGCACCCCCACATTAACTAAGTAGGTGGCATCAATACCTTGCGCTTGAATTTCTTTGATATTAGTTAATTTTGTGCCGTCCACCCACTCCATGGTTAAAACCCGTCGCCCGGTATATTTCCAGTAGATTTTGGGGATGTAAATTTCGGCAATGTGACCATAAAGTTGAGCGAATTTTTCGGCGTTTTGTCCTTCGTGCAGATAATTAATTTCTTCAAAAATACGACCAGCTAATTCGTCGGTAATTGCCACTAAATCGGAGCGAAGTCTTTTAACATTAATTTTCGCCCAACTCGCCAAACTACGCATGATATACACATCTAAAGTTATACAGCGAATCAAATCGGGACGCTGTACTTTAACGGCGACTCTCTCTCCGGTTTTTAATTTACCTTTATAAACTTGTCCTAGGGAAGCGGCCGCTATGGGATTGGGGGATAATTCTGCATAAATTTCTTCAGGAGAATAACCTAATTCTTCTTCGATAAAACGATAGGCGATTTCGTTAGGAAAAGAGGGAATTTGATCCTGGAGAGTGGTTAATTCTTCTAAATATAAAGGCGGTACTAAATCAGGCCGGGTAGAGAGAGCTTGACCGATTTTAATATAGGTCGGTCCCAATTTGGTCAACATTTCCCGCAATTGTACAGCCCGTCTAATTTCATTTTTCGGCGATTTTCCCCGCAGTTTATCCCACCAGATACCGATGAGAAAAGATAAAACTGGTAGAGTAATTTCGATTAATCTCCCCACAACGTCTAGAGGTCGCCCACGGTAATAGTCGTTAATAACTTGGGGATTGTAGCGCCAACTCTCGGCCACGTTGTCATCCATGGGGCCGATATCTTCCCGATGCTCTTCGGGAATATGGACGGGCTGCACTTCAACAGTAATCGCTTCTTCGGGTTGCGTCTCTGGGGAGATCATCTGTTCGGACATAGTTCGGTGACGGGGCAGGGTGATTTGTAAACTATTGTAACAAGTATCGGCTTTCTGCCCGATCTTGTTTTTGTCTCCCTAGTTCTAGGTTCAGGTTGGCCGTCAACTTTCCCCAGATGGTTATCGGTGTTTTTGACGATTTCGAGGCTGATACTGCCCTGATTATCCTTAATTGTAGGTGTCAAAAAATAGGGCGGTAATTTGGCTGATTTCTAGGACTTTGTTCAATAATTAGAAGGGTAAGTAGTCGTGCAAAATTAATTTCTTGGTTAGGATAGGCACTCATGCAATAGGCAATAGGCAAAAGCTTTAGGCTCTACCGAAACTGTCATGCAAAACTATCAACAACTGATGCTTGTAAAGCTTGTACAATAGGGCTTTGAGTTTTTATTAGATTGATATTTATCAACTTTACAGCCTTGCTGGACAGAGAGGAAGCTTGGGGAATTTTCTACAGTGTAAGTTCGGAAGAACCAAGCTTTATCGAAATGTGTAATTAATTTTGCTTAGGTACTTAATAATGGTAATTAAATGGCAGAGTTTGTTAAAAATGTTTAATGAATGGGGATTAGAAGAATATGGACAAAGATATGATATAAATTGGCTAGACATAGATAGAAAAAGTCTCAAAAACACCCTAAAGAATCCTAGCAATGAACAACAAAATTTTATCATGCTTGTCTCATTGTTTAGTCAAGAAAGTGTCACTGACCCTTTACATTGAGCTTTTACATTGAGCTTGTCAAAATGTGTCGAAATGTGTCGAAGTGTGGATTAGTATTACACTTAAAAAGAGTCGAAAACAAAAAAGGGTCTGAAATCGACAAAGGTTAAGCTATAATTGAGGATTGCTCTTTCCAAAATAAAGTTTTTACTGGGGATGCTTGACACTGTCAGAAAAAAACAATCAGCTTAATAGCCAAGAGTAAAAATGCTTATGTTATCACCGTCAAAATAATAGTCATGGACGAAAAATATCAAGAAAAATAGAAGTTTTTAAAGTGAGGAAAAATGAAAGACAAGGGTTTGAAAATCTGCGAAGACTTATTAAAGTATAAAGAAGGGGTAGTCGCGGGGATAAAACTTATGAAGAAACAGTTTACTATATCAGCGGTCACTGAGCCTGTCGAAGTGTAGCCTAACCGAATCCGCTCAAGTATTTGCTAAAATTATTCGAGGATATTGGAAAATAGAAAATCAGTTACATTGGGTAAAAGATGTAATTTTTGAGGAAGATAAAAGCGAGATCAGTGATTTTCAAGCGGCAAGCAATTGGTCAATTCTCACAACTATAGGATTGAATCTTTTCAGAGGTTTGGGTTTTCTCTCAATCACGGAGGGACAGAAGTGGTTAGCTGAACGTTGGGAAAAACTGATAGTTTTATCGACGTAAGAAGCAGAAAAATTAGCTAAATTAACAGGATGTACTCTCAGACAACTTCAAGAGAGATAGGCTTTTAGTGGCTTGAGAAAAAGTTTTATCAATTTATTCATAATAAATATTGGCAGAGGATTAAAGATTAGTTATTGTAACTAACTCTTTTGATTAGAAAAAGATCAACTTGAGAATCTTAAGTCAAATTTATTGACTCAAAATCAGCTGTACTTAATTTAAATGAATCAACCCTACCTTAATCCCCCCTTGATAAGCTATCCCTTATAGGGATCTTTCTTAACAATTTTTGCAGTAAGCACTCCAACCCTTATCCTGACTTGATTTCAGTTTTTTCTTTGTTTTGTAAGGGTGTCAACAAGGAATATTACAAATTGTTAACCGAGTCTTGAAAGCTTTGTGCTACAAAGGATTGAAATGTTAAGAAAGATGTGACTAAAGGACAGCTTGATAAGGGGGGTATCTGACAACTTTTAACAACTACCTACTTAACTGCTCGATTAATCTGATAACTTTAGCCTTAATTTCATCGCGAACTCGGCGAAAAGTTTCGATAGGTTGACCATCGGGATCATCAATTAACCAATCCTCGAAAATTTCCTGTAAAACCCATCCTTCTGGCAGATTGACACCGCAACCACATAGGGAGATAACGGCATCGTAATCTTCGGGATTAAAATCCCTAATTGATTTAGAAGTTTGGTCAGTAATATCGATACCAATTTCCCCCATAACTGCGATTGCTCCGGGGTGAACTTTGGCCGCTTCTAATCCAGAACTGGTGACGGAAATTTTACCCGCGCCTAAAGTTTTAGCGAAACCTTCGGCGATTTGGGAACGACAGGAATTTTTTCTACAGGCAAACATGACTTTTTTCATGATTTTAACTCCTAGAAATTGATTTAATTAATAGCTTTATGGGCAATTGTGGCTATTTCTTGGGCGGCTTTTTCTTTCCTTTCACTATAGCGATCGGTCAGATAATCTACCTGATCTCGCAGGAGAATGGTAAACTTATAAAGTTCCTCCATTACATCAATAACTCGATCTCGATAGGGGGAATCTTTCATCGTGCCATCCTCATTAAACTCCTGATAAGCTTTAGCCACCGAAGATTGATTAGGAATAGTAAACATTCGCATCCAACGACCAAGAATTCGCAGGGTATTAACCGCGTTAAAAGATTGGGAACCTCCGCTTACTTGCATGACTGCTAAGGTGCGGCCTTGAGTTGGCCGAATCGCACCAATACTTAAGGGAATCCAATCAATTTGGTTTTTGATAATGCCGCTAATATTGCCGTGTAGTTCAGGAGATGACCAGACTTGACCCTCAGACCATTGACTTAATTCTCGTAATTCCTGTACTTTGGCATGAGTATCGGGAACACTGCCATAAATCGGCAATTCACGAGGATCAAAAAAGCGCACTTCTGCCCCATATTCAGTGATAATTCTGGCCGCTTCTTCTGCTAATAAACGACTGTAGGAACGTGGCCGTAAAGAACCATACAGAAAAAGAATTCTTGGTTTGTGAGTCGATTGGATCATGATTACCAATAAGCAGAATTTATTTAAAGTCTCGGAAACCATTGGATAGTAAACCGTAAATAATTACAGCTAATTGAGCGCCTAAAATCGGTGCTATCCAGTAAACCCAATGGTGTTGCCAAATTCCTGCCACGAAAGCAGGCCCCAGAGAACGCGCTGGATTCATACTGGCACCGGTAATCTGCCCCATAAAAGTCGCTTCTAGAGCTACAGTTAAACCGATAGCGATGCCAGCAAAACCAATAGGTGCGCGACGGTCTAAACCAGAGCCTAAAATGACTAGCATGAGAATAAAGGTGATAATGGTTTCAATACAGAAAGCTTGTCCCCAATTTCCCTGTAAAGGCAGAGTTGCGCCCAAATTTCCCACTCGACCCAGACAAAGCACAAGGGTAGCAGAGGCGAGAATCGCACCGAGACACTGGGCGATAATATAGGGAATTACCCACGATTTTGGGAAAAAGCCACTTGTCCAAAAGGCCAGGGTCACGGCGGGGTTAAAATGAGCCTTACTGATATGACCAAGGGCATAAATCAGGGCTGCTACCACCCCACCGAAAACCATACTGATACCGAGATGGGTAATTGCACCATCGCTGATTTGATTGACCATTATTGCCCCTGTTCCTACGAAAATCAGGATAAAAGTCCCTAAACATTCCGCTAGACATTCCCGCACACCTGACCGTTTTAAGAGACGAAAAGATGAGCGAGTTTGACTTAAAGGCGCGATCGAGAAGGGTTTCGGCATAACAGACAATCGATCGAATAACCCGATAATATATCAATAAAAGTTGATGTGTCAAGGGTAAAAGCCAGTTATAAAGCTTTAATATTTCTAAAAATCTTGATTGGTTACTTATTTTCCTCGCAGGAACGAGCCGGGACGAGGGCAGCAAAACGACGATATTCGGATAGATATTCTTCTAGGAGAAGAAATTGAGATAAATTTAGGCTGTAGTAGATCCAACGACCTTCTTGACGACTGCGGACTAAATTGGCTTCTTTTAGCGTTTTTAGATGAAAAGATAATTTAGATTGGGCGATATCAAGATGGTCGCGCAATTCACAGACGCATAATTCCTGATGTCGCAACAGTTGCAGAATTTGCAGTCGTAGGGGATCCGAGAGTGCCTGAAAACCAGTATAAATCTGGGTTAACGAGTCGGGAGATGTGGCCAGAGAGTTGAACATTGAGAGGCTCCCTCGGTGGGAAGGAAATAGGAAAGCGGGAAAATTCAGAATTGCAACAAAACTTTATGTATTTTTGTATCGAATCAGGAAAACCAGCGAATCATCCCCTGTATGATAGACAATGGTTTTGACCAGAGACAATGGTTTTGACCAGATTAGCCTTTTAAATCATTGTAAACAGGTTAGGAGACATCATGGAATTATTTGCGGCTCTCAATTTAGAACCCATTTTTCAACTCACCTTCGTGGCGCTAATCATGTTAGCTGGCCCCTTTGTCATTTTCCTACTAGCTTTTCGTGGTGGCGACCTATAAAAACCGCCTCCTCCCATTGTTATTCGTGCTTTTTTTGACTTCTCTCCTCTTTAGGGAGAGATTTTTTGTCTAAAACCCAGTCATCAGTTATCAGTTATCAGTTATCAGTTATCAGATGTGAGTTTTCAGTTATCATAATGAATCTGGTTATTAAAAACTGGTTATTTATTCCCCCTCTTCCATGAGTGCCTCTCCTGATATGTAGCCTATACTGTATGAATCAGTGTTATATTGGTAGCTAGGATGTGGGAAAAAGGCAAAGAAACGGTAAAGAGAATGAAGTTTATTCACTGGAAAAAGCAGCAGTTATTGATGATTTTTGTCCTAGCGCTGGCAATTTCAGTCGCGTGGGGGACAATTTTGCCTGTTTTTACTCAAAAGCCTCCTGCACCTAATCCTTGTAACGAACTTAGGGGAAAGATTCAAAATCGGGCAAAACAAGATGCAGAAGCTGACCGGTTGAATTTTTTCAATACTGATAAAAAGAAAAAGACAATTGGTGATATTTTAAATTTGTATAAAGAGGCAAATTCTCAAGCTTCTTGTTTTCCACAGGCTCAATTATGGGATATCTATGAACAACAATATGATATTAATAAATATCCTGCCTGGATACCTGTGATTGTTATTCTTGTTTTGGGTGGTATTTTGTGGAATGTTATTAGTGATACCTTAAAAAAATGGGCTCTTCGGTTTTTAGAAGCGATTAGTAAATGGATTTATAAAACCTTTGCTGGAACACCCTTATTTGAAAATATTGCTCTTAAAAAGTATCGACAGGCATTAATTGATAAATATCAAAAACTTAATATACCTTTTCGTCCTCATCGTCCCCTAGAAATGCGGGAGATTTATGTTTCTTTAAATTCTAAAGCGAGCGATCGCTCTTTAATTGAAGTAGAAAATGCGGTGCAAAAATACCGCCGCTTAGTGGTTAAAGGTGCGCCTGGTTCGGGAAAGTCGATGTTATTAAAATATCTAGCACTTTCCTATTCAGAAGGACGATTCAAAAATTTATCGGGTCGTCCCGTGCCAATTTTACTAGAATTGAACCGCCTCAATGAGGCTAATTTGACAGTAGAAAAGTTAGAACAACAGTTAGTAGAAGTTTGCGATCGCCATAATTTTCCCAAAGCTAATCGTTTCATCTCTCAAGGTTTAAAAAACGGACGTTTGCTGCTGCTTTTAGATGGGTTAGATGAGGTTAGTAGTGGCGTTCGCTCTTCTGTTGTTCGGTGTCTTAAGGACTTTTTAGAATTAAAAAAGTATAAAAAATGTCGGGTAATTATTACCTGTCGGACGGCTGTTTATCATAATGAGTTTGTCGATAATACCGAGGAAACTTTAGAAATTGTCGAATTTAGTGACCAGCAAATTCGCCGTTTTTTGCAAGCTTGGAAGTCGCAAATGCCGCCAGAGAAATCAGTAGAACAATTGATTCAAACCTTGCGAGCTAGACCGAAAATTATGGCACTGGCGCGGAATCCCCTACTGTTAACAATCATCGCCTATCTTTATACTGATACTCCCTTTGTTTTACCTCATTCGCGAGCCGAATTTTACACTAAAGCTACTGATGTTTTATTAGAATTGCGTGATCAAGAAAGAAATATTGCTAATCAATATAGTGGTGTCAACAAGCGGCGAGTTCTGCAACATTTAGCACTCTATGCTCAGAATAGCACTAATCGACAACAGCAAGATCGCCGCATTCTTCTTGATTCTGAAGTATGGGAACAAGTTAAACAAGTCTTACCTTCATTAAATCTAGAGCCTAAAGATGCTAATTCTATCGTTGATGAAATCGTCAAACGCAGTGGATTATTGCTTCGCATTGATGGCGGACAGCGTTATTATTTTCCTCATCTCACTCTACAAGAATATTTCGTAGCAGCAGCTTTAACAGACAGACAAGCTGAATTAATTCAAAAATGGAAAAATGCTCCTAGCGACTGGCTAGAAATTGTCAAGTTATGGTGTGGATTGGCAAACAATAGTACGGATTTAATTGAGGCGGTATATCAACAGGATGCACTGACAGCATTTGAATGTCTAGCAGATGCTCAAGAAGTAAAACCAGAAGTTGCTCAGGAGATTATAGATTATTTTAAAACACAATTGAGAACCGATGAATCAATTTGTAGTGCTTTTGGCTCAGTCGCAGCTGATTTTCGTCCTAGAGGGAAAGCATTATTTGATTTTTTAGTTGCTAGTTTAGATAATTCAGCCAGCCAAAAAGCAGCGGCTCAAGCCTTATCCGCCACTAATTTGCCTCAAGCAGTAGAAAAATTAGTTATTTACTATGATCCCAATCAACCCCATTTTATAGAAGTGCGAGAAGCGTTAATCAGAATGGGAGGTTTAGCAGTCAATCAACTAGAATCTTTAGCTCGAAAAGGCTCTATAGAAGCAATGGATGATCTAGTTAAAATTGCCATACCAGAAGCGGCTGAGGCACTTGAAAGATTGCAGGAAGATCCGAACTTAAGCGGAAAAGTAAGTTATCGACTTGCAGCACTGTTGAAGGAGTTAGAAGATAGTCAAGCTGAACGCGATCGCACTCTATCATAAAGGAAAACTAATGCTATCAAGATTCATTCGCCGACTAAAAAATCGAGCCGTTAAACAAAAGCGCCAGCCACAAGAGGTAATCGAAACGGACTTAAATTGGATTTGGCAACCTTTTGAACATTCAAGCAATTTTCAGTTCTCTGCTACTGTCAAGAAAGTTGCTGCTGCAATTATTGAAAGCTCTGCTGATGATATTCCTAAAATCACTTTTGAACTCGATCCTCGGTTAGTCATTCCTTTATGTGCGATTCAGTTACAAGATGAAATTAATCTAACTCAATTAAGTTCTTTAAAAAATGAATTAGAATCAGTTTCAATTAAAAATTTAGCTGCTAAAATAGAGTTTGTTCATCGAGTTTTAAGTAAAATCACTCCAAACCAGCGTTGGTTATATTTATTTAATAGTCTGACACTTGAATTAAAATTTGCCTTACTGTTTCGCTTAATCAACTACCGCCGCCCCACAAGAAACGACTGGCGCAATCTTTTTGAAAAGATAGAATATGAGTTTAAAAAAGGCCGAGAATATCTAATTGTTTTAACTATTGTCTTCTTGCTTTCTCTTGCATCTGTAATTGAAATATTTGCTATCATGTACAGTCAGCCAGAAAGTTTGGTTAATGGCTGGATGGCAATCACAATTGTTGTTGTGCTGTATTTTTTAATAGTTTTATGGCGAGAATTTAAAGCCGAAGAAGATAAATCAGAGCCAACTTTATTGATGAAATTGGGCTTACTGGGACCCTGGACGTTTTGCCGAGAATGGTATCGACTACTCAGAAAAAACCTAGTTTGGGAAGGGGTGACAGCTTTGTATGTGGCTAAGGCTGAGGCTGGGCTTGTGGCTGTGGCTGCGGCTGCGGCTGGGGCTGGGGCTGGGGTTATTGTCTTTGGTTTGGGAATTTGGTATCAGGCTAAAGAAAAAACAGATTTAGGATGGGTGCGATTCTTGTCGATATTAGCTTTTCCCTGGTTTTGTTGGTTTCCCATTGTATTTGGGTTTACCTCTTTTGCTCTGTATCATCGCCTATCTTGGGAATGGCGATCAATATCCCTATTTTGGCTAGTTATCTTCGGATTTTGTGCTGTCCTTTGGGTGCGAGGTAAAAAATTAGAAGAAAAAGCCCGCAACCCCCTCAGAGGCGTTTTAGATGGGCAGTGATAGTCGCCCAAACAGTAGTAAACTTGACGATGTTATAGAAATTCTTCTACTGTTGAGATACAGTGAACAGTAAGCAATGAAATGATAACTGATAAGGGACTTGCGCTTTGATAATGTACCTTTTGGGCGAACGCAGTTCGCCCCTACATTGTGGACAAAATCCGTTACTGTAGGGGCGCAAAGCTTGCGCCCTCCGATCGATTGGGATATTATTCCCACGCAAGTCCCTAAGCTGTTCGTAATTTAAATTGCTTGTTGAGACGAGGCAAAAGGCAAGAGGCAAAAGGCAACAGTAAAGGGATTGGGGGAGGTTCAGCTAATCTAAGAATAAGCGGTTTAAATGCGTCTTAGCTTAACTGTTTACTGTTTACTGAAAAGCCCCCATTGCCACTTCCCCACTTCCCCACTTCCCCACTTCCCCACTTCCCAATTCATAATTTATAATTCATAATTCATAATTCCCACTCCCCCTCTCCTAACAATCGACTGCTAAGATCGAACAGAGCGATCGATCTCTCGCTCCCACGATACCTGATAAAACTATCCATGATCATTAAAAATAACCCCCATTATCGGGCTGTAATCGGCTTTTGGGTCGCTTTCCTTGTGTTTTGGGGTTTTGGGAGTTTCTCACCCCTTCTTGCCCAAGCGAAAGAGCAACCAGCCGATGTACAATCGATTACCCCCTACCTTAAGCAATTTCAACAAAAAATTACCGAATTTCGCCTCGACAACGGACTAAAATTCATTATCCTAGAAAATCGCGATGCTCCGGTTATTTCCTTTGTCACCTACGCGGATGTGGGGGGTGCCGATGAACCGGACGGTAAAACAGGAGTTGCCCACTTTTTGGAACATTTAGCCTTTAAAGGCACAAAAACCATCGGTACTACCGATTATCTTAGCGAGAAAAAAGTCCTCGATCGCCTTGAAGCTATAGACAAAGAACTGCAAGCAGCCAAAAAAGCGGGTAAAAGCGCAGAAGTGGCTAAATTAACGGAAGAATTTCAACAAGCGAAGGCAGAGTCCGAGAAATTCGTCCAACGCAACGAATACGGGCAAATCGTCGAAACTCAGGGAGGAGTCGGTTTAAATGCCACCACTTCCAGCGATGCAACTAGCTATTTTTACAGCTTCCCGTCGAATAAATTGGAATTATGGATGTCTTTGGAATCGGAAAGATTTTTAGAACCGGTGTTCCAACGGGAATTTTACAAAGAAAAAGACGTAATTCTGGAAGAAAGACGGATGCGGACGGATAATAGCCCCTTGGGTCTATTAATCGAAGCTTTTCTCGATCAAGCTTATACTGTCCATCCCTACAAACGTCCCGTTATCGGCTACGATCGAGATATTCGCAATCTGGAACCCTCGGATATCCAAAACTTTTTCGATAAATTTTATCCTGCCAGTAATTTGACCATAGCTATCGCCGGAGATGTGGACCCAGAACAGGTCAAACAGTTAGCTAAGGTTTATTTTGGTCGTTTTCCCGCTAAACCGAAACCCCCACAGGTGAAGGTAGTGGAACCGAACCAAACCAAAACAAAGGAAATTACCCTAAAATTAGCCTCGCAGCCTTGGTATTTAGAAGGATACCATCGTCCCGCCCTCAATCATCCCGATCATGCGGTTTACGAGGTTATCGCCACTTTAATGAGTGAAGGAAGAACCTCGCGACTGTATAAAGCTTTAGTGGAGGACAAACAACTTGCCCTCGCTGCCCAGGGATTTAACGGCTTTCCGGGGGATAAATACCCGAATTTGCTCTTATTCTATGCTCTGAGCGCTCCTAATGTCAGCCTGGAGGAAGTAGCGCAGGGTTTGAATTTGGAGTTGGAAAGATTGAAAAATGAACCGGTTTCGGAACAGGAATTAGAACGGGTTAAAAATCAACTACGGGCAGCCCTATTAAGAGGTCTTGATTCTAACATGGGCATGGCGCGATCCTTGATTGAATACGAGGTAAAAACCGGCGATTGGCGTAATTTATTCGCCCAATTAGATGCTTATAATGCTGTCACCGCTGCTGATATTCAACGGGTGGCTAAAGAGACTTTTACCCCCGAAAATCGCACTATTGGCCGAATTTTACCGAAATAGAGAGATGGGGAGATAGGCGATTTTTCAGTGAGCGGTATTAGGTGAGCATTCCCTGAAAAAAAGCTACCTTCTCTCCTCTTCTAGGTTCTGTGTGATAAGTTTAACTTACAATATGATCGATCGATCTTTGTGTCCTTTGTGTCTTTGTGGTTCGTTCCACCCCCTCGCTAGGAGGAATGTATCTTAGAATACATTTTACCCACCAAATCCAAGAGAGCCCCTTCTCTCCTCCCCAGTGCCGTCTTAACAAGTAATTTAGATACCAGTTAATCACCCGGTGCAGGATCGCAGAATCCAACCCAGTAAGACTCCAATACCACCAAAGCGGACAATTTGCCAAAAAACTTCCCCCAGCAGTCCGCGACGGATTCCTTCCCAGAATAGGCGCTTTAATTCCCCTTCTTTAAGCAAATTGCTTTCTAAAATTACCTCTAATTCTTGAATCTGTTCGCGAATTTGTACCAATTCCTTTTCTAGTTCAGGTAGGGGATTTTCCCGCCATTGGGGTTCTATTTGGCTAAATTGTGCTTCTAGGTCTTTTTTTTGCTGTTCTGCTTCGTTGATCTGTCGATAACGGTCTTTTAGTGATGCGATCGCCGCTTCGACTTCTTCAATCGCTTCGGTAAATTCTGCCGATTCATCGTTAGGGTATGGGTTTTCTTCTAAGGACATGGACTCGATCCGATTGCCTGCGTCTAAACTATAGTTATAGACGATTTTACGGTTTTACGAAACCTTTTGATTATGATTCCATCCCCTGTCTCTTCCTCCTCTCAGACTGTTGATGATCTATCTACCCTGGAATTGGCGCGGATTTTGGCGGAACGTTTGGCGATCGCACCAATTGACTGGCATCGTCTGAAGGCCAATCGTAATGCTCGGGCCGCTGAACAATTGGGGACGGCTTTGGTGTTTTTATTAGATAATCAGCCAGAAGAAGCACTTCCTCGGCTACAACAGGCTACAGGCTGGCTCGATCGCTCGATTTCTGCTCCTCCCTGTCCTTCTCACGGTCATGCTCATTAATTCAACCAGCGTTCCTGTTTAATTTGTTTAGAAAGTTTCAGTTGGGTTCCTGTTTGATTCCAGTGAACTTGGTCGAAGATTTGATATAACATACACAGTCCTCGGCCATTTTCCGCTTCTTCGGGGGGAAAATTGGGGCAATCGCAACTACAGCCATGATGGTGACAACGGGGGGTAAATCCACCACCTTCGTCGGTAATTACCCAAGAATACTCGTCTTTACTGCTGGAAAATTGAACAACCACGGTTTTGCTGGGATCGAGATGATTACCGTGTTTAGCGGCATTAACTAAAGCTTCCTGCAATCCTAATCTAATTTCTGGTTCTAACTCTTCGGGAATACTAGCGGTCAATAAATCTAAAATCGGACAAAGATACAAGGTAGAAGCGAAACTCATGGTGTTCCAGCTTCGTTTGCTTGTTGGCAGTGAAATAGCAATCACACGCTTTACCTCTAGCTTTTATTCAATGACTATTCTCTTACACAAAGATTAAGGTCTCTTAACCGTCGATCTAGATGATTGCCATACCTAATAAGTCATATTTTGTCCCTTTTCTGTCTCTGAGATGGATTAGATATTTTTATGATTGATCCACACACCAATCGAGAATCAAGGCAGCTTTGAGCGGGTAGTTAATCAAAAAAGTAGTTAACTGGAACGGGTCTTAATATGCTATTATCCTTAACCATTGACTTTTCAGCCACAAACGGCTAAAGAGTCAGGTTTTTCTCCTTATTTCATCCTACCATATTTGTGTTTTTTTGTCTAAGAAAAGCAGCGCATTCGACGTGGGGAGTTTGGGGAAAGAAATCGGCGGTTTGCACTTCTAGCAGTTGATAATCGCCTGTTTTACAAAGATATTGCAAGTCTCTGGCTAAAGTTGCACTTTGACAACTGATATAAACAATGCGTTGACTTTGCAGCTGTAACAGACTATCAAGGACAGATCGATCGCAACCTTTGCGGGGCGGATCGAGTAGAATAATGTCGGGTTTAACTGTCAGTTGCGGTAAAGTTTTTTCTACTGCCCCCAAAATAAAGGTTGTGTTGGTAATATCATTTAATTGGGCGTTAATCTTGGCTCGATCGAGGGAAAAGCTATAGGATTCTAGTCCAATCACCTCTTTAACCCGTTTAGCGAGGGGTAAAGTAAAAGTACCGATACCACAGTAGGCATCAATAAGAATTTCTTCACCTTTAAGCTCTAATTTCTGACAAATAAGCGAAAATAAGGCTTCAGCAGCCTCTGTATTAATCTGAAAAAAGGTATCGGCAGCCAATTGATAGGTTAATCCGGCGAACTTTTCGTTAATATAGTCCCTTCCGGCGATAGTTGTGGTCTGAGTGCCAAAAATAGCATTACCTCGATCGGGGTTATAATTCAGGGTTACACCAACTAAATTGGCGTATTTTGCCAGCCATTGCCGCGCTTGGGTCTCAATTCCCTGTAAATTATTATCGGTACTAATCAGGGTTAATAAAATTTCTCCCGTGTGGCGGCCAATTCTTAGGGATAAATGGCGTAATTGTCCTTGATGGGTCTTTTCATCGTAAATTGACCAGCCTTGCTCCTGAATATCCTGTTTTATCTCTGCTAGAAACGGATTTAAAGCCTGATCTTGAATTGGACATTGATTGAGATTAATTAGATGATGGCTGCCGCGACGATAATAACCCGCTTGCACATTGCCGGTGGGGGAAAATCCGAGAGGATAGGTAGCTTTATTGCGATAAGCGAGGGGAGAAGTACCGGTGAGGGGAGGATAAACCAAAGGATCGGTAAAACCGCCAATTCTGGTTAATACCTCTTGTACTTGCTCTTTTTTGACCTGCAGCTGAAATTGATCCTCGATGTGTTGCCATTGACAGCCACCACATTTATCGGCGACGATGCAGCGAGGCCGGATACGATGGGGAGATGCTTGTAGAATAGTTTGTAGTTTGCCGATCGCATGACTTTTTTTGATATAGGTGATGCGAGTTTGAATGCGATCGCCAATGACCGTATCTGGCACAAAAATCACTTGTCCTCGGTATTTTCCCACACCTTCGCCCGTATGGTTGAGGTCGGTAATCTCGATCTCGATTAAATCACCTTGTTGCATAGTTAGGGAAACCAGTTTTCAGCCAGGGTTTCTGCTGGGGTAATAATGACTTCTATGGGAATTTCTTGCTTGCTCAATTTCGAGACTATTTGCCTAGCTTTTCCATAACAAGAATCGAAATTTTCGAGGAGATAAGGTTTTAAGCTAGGACTGTCTTCCAGCAGATCGGCAATTTGAACTCGAAAATTAATAATTTCCGCTTCCCATTTATTAGCATTATACTCCCTTTCCGTCTGCCAATAAATTAACTTAAGCAGATGGGCTAATAATTGAATTAACAAACTTTTGAAAGCCTGTCGATTATTTTTTCCTATGCTTCCTAATTCCTCGATCAGATTAGTCCAGTCAACCGAGGCAAAATCCTCCTGTCGTAATTGGTTAACGGTTGTCTCGATCCATAGCTGAAAATCTCGATCGTATAAGCTGATCTTCGAGATCGGTATTTGAGCGGTCATGGGAGGTAAACAGTAAAAACAATCCAACTCTATTCTACAATCAAAAGTTAATTTTTCTAAAATCCTAGATCAGCTTTGGCAATTTTGGCCGCCGCTAAAACTTCCTCATCGGGTAATTCTCGCCAGTCGGTCGCACCTATTTCAGTGTAGAATTTTTGATCGTAGGCGCGAGTACGAATTACTACCGGCATAGGGACCGCATGACCTAAAACTAAAGCTTGTTGTTTTGAGTCTAATTTCGCTAAAACCGATCGCAAACTTCCCCCTCCAGAAACCCCAGTAAATATGGCTTCGATGTCTTTTTCATCGTTTAATAAACAGGTGATTCTCGTCCCTACCTGAGACATAACTTCGTTATCAATTCCTGAAGGTCTTTGATCGACAATTAAGAGAGTAACAAAGTATTTTCGCATCTCCCTGGCGATAGTTCCAAAAATAGTTTGATGTACCACAGCAGAATCTAAAAATCGATGAGCTTCTTCAATGGTAATCACTAACTGTTGCGGTCGATCAACGGGGTTTTTAGTTTGTAAAAAATATTCAGCTTTTTTAACATAATTAGCATGAATCCGACGGGTGATCATATTGGTGGCTAACATATAGGAAAGCATATTACTTTGGGAGCCAAATTCAATAACAACGTGCTTACCTGCATCTAAAGCTTGTAAAACCTGATCGATATAATTGTGGGGACAAACACTTCTTAAATATTTCAAACTATCTAGACGCATTAATTTTCTCTGGAGGGACATAATTGATCCCGCATGGCCTTGTTTTTCCGTACAGAAGATTTTAATATCCTCGTTACTCATATTTAATAACTGAGTAATCCAAGATTCTCCATACTCGTTATAGAGAATATTGGCATTATCTAAACTAGCTTCCGAGATGCCTAATTCCCGACCGATTAAACGAATATCCTCGATTTCAATCTGATTATAACTTAAGAATAATTCCTGCGCTCCTCGTACTCCCCGGCGTTTGGTAGAATCGGGATCGAGGGTGTAAATTTCCACCTGTCCGGGGAATAATTGACATAATCCTTTCACCGTAGAAACCTCCTTCCCCTCTTTCATCGCTTCCCAACCGTATTCCGAGTGCATATCAAACATGAGGTTAACCCCTGCTTGTTTGCGAATAATGCCCGAAATTAGTAATCTAGTTAAAAAGGATTTTCCCGTCCCGGATTTGCCAAAAACACCGTTACTACGTTCCACAAAGCGATCGAGATTAATACATATTGGCACGTCCATGTCAAGGGGTTGACCAATAGCAAAATTCTTTCTGGTGGGATCATCTTCCCAACCGAAAACCATGCGAAAATCCTGCTCACAAGCTTCATAAACTTGGCTAAAATGCGCGGGAATAGTTTTAACTGGCAGTAATTCTAAATCGGCGCTGGTTTGGGGTTGAAAAGAGCCTAAAGAAGTGTCGGAAACTGCCGGGGAATTACCTCCAGTCGGAGTAAACATGAGCATAGGAGATAGTTCAATAGTACCATAAGTGCCGCTACCCGCTAAAACATCGCGCATAAAACTATCATCGGGATGGGGAGGATTCGCGATAATTCGGGGACTGGAGTTACCCAGGGAGACATCGGTGAGGAGACAGAAAAAACGCGATCGAGTGCCTTGCACCACCAAAAATTTACCGACGCGCATATCTTCTACGGAAATATCCGGATAAAGACGGATTTCTAAACCTTCACTCAGGGAACCTTGAATAACCGATCCGAGGGGCTGTTCACTCATGCTAATCTTTATTTGTGGCGATCTATCTCCCTATTCTGTCACTTTTCCGTTAATCGGTGCAAACTCGATCGGGTACAGTAAACAGTGATCAGTCATCTATTTTTTTTCGGTCTATCCCACCTAAAAATGAGGGGTTCGCAGGCAGGCACGGATTCCCATTATGAATATAAGTATATGTCAAGTGATGGGGTTTTGTCAAGGGGTTTAAGAAAAAAATCGGGTTGATCAACGGGAAGCAAGGAAATAGCCAAGGGAGAAAAGAATGCCGCTAAAAAAGTGGAGATTAACCGCGATAAACTTGCAGTTACTGACTAGCTGAGGTTGGTCATGATTTTGGTTGACGTGGTGGACTAATTGCCAAGCGAAAGGGAGACTAAGGAAGATTAAGAGGGTGAGAGGGGGATAAACTTGCAGCAGGACAAAAACTACCGTTAAAACGTAAATGAGAACCGTCACTACGGTTAAAACTTTAGAACCTTTTAAAGTACCTAAACGAGCAATAGGTGATTTTTTACCCGCTTTGAGATCATCGGCAACTTGATGGAAATGGGAACAAAAAAGGATGATAGAAGTGGTAATCCCGATAATAATTGAAGCCGCTAGACTAGAGAGAGAAAAAGCACCAACTTGGGAATAGTAGGCAGCCGCAATCGCCAAGGGTCCAAAAGTAAAGAAACAGATAATTTCACCTAATCCTTGATAACCGAGACGGAAGGGAGGCCCTTGATAGGTATAGCCCAAAAAACAGCAGAGGGCGATTAATTCTAGGATAGTCCAATCGCCTCGCCAATAACTAATAGCAAAAATGCCAGCAATGCCTAATAATAGAAAAAGATTACTCAGCCAGAAAATTAAAGATTTATTGCCAGTTAAATTAACGATCGAATGAGCTTTATTAACATCGATCCCAGTATCGGCATCAAAAACATCATTACTGAGATTTAACCAAGCGAGAATTAAAATAGCTGAGAGGATAAAAGTGGCAAAAATCGGGGGAGAAAATTGACCTGTTTCTTGATAAGCGATCGCTGTCCCCAAAATAATCGGTATAATTGCCACACTATACATTGGTGGTTTCAGGGCTGCTAACCAGAGTTTTTTGGGTGAGGGAGTGGTGATAGTATCGGTGGTCATAGCTGAATAATAATCAGGAAAACTCGATCGCTCTAGGGATAAAAAACGAGGGTTTCAGGTAGAATTATAGCTTTTTGTGCCTCAACTAGAAAGACGACATTTCCTATTTGTGATGATAAACAGAAGTTATCAAAAATGGTAGGAGTGCAGGGGATGCGCCCAAAATTTCCTATAGGGTGTTATTCTCTAGACGATAAGCTGAAAATTCCTATAACTTTCCTAGCCACCGATGAGAGCGATCGCTAAAGATGATATTCTTTATATTCACCATGAAGATGTGCCGGTTTACAAAAAAGGCGGTTCAGTGGTGAGAAATAGTTATTTTTGGGCGCTAAAATCGATCGCCTGTGGAGCGCGTCGGGGACAGGATTGGGAGTTCGATGCACAGGTGTGGGTGGCGCTGGTGCGGATGTTGCTCTGTTTTGCCAATTCTGGCTATTTGGGGGATGGTGAGACAATTTTAGAGTTTACTGTCGATTGTCCTATTCCCGAACCTTTACGGGGGATATCTACTTACTTATAGCCTCGCTGAGATAGTTAGCGGTGGATTCCACTAGGGGAATAGTATTTTCGTATAACATTCGCGTCGGTCCGATAATGCCAACACTACCGACGGGAGTATCTCCCTGTTTATAAAAAGCGGAGATAAGAGTACAAGGGCGCATGGATTCCAGAGGATTTTCGGAACCAATGGTGATTTTGACTTTTTTAGCTGATTTTTCTAGTTCTGGTCTTTGTAAAATCAGGGGTAAAAGGCGATCCTGTTCTGCTTCCAATAGATGCAGTAACATTTGTACTTGTTGCCATTGGGCGAATTCTGGCTGTCGAATGACTTCAGCGACACCATGGACGATAATCTCTGGGATGGCAGTGGATTGGAGACTCGCGCTGATTTCTTGGCTTAATTGTTGGAGAAAATGGGTATAACGGGTAAATTCTCGCTCGATTTGCTGCCAATCGAGGTTAATTAAATCTGCCAAGCAATAACCTTTTAATTTTTCCCCCAGAAAATTAGAGAGGATTTGTAATTCTTCTGCTAATCCATCCTCCTTGTCCGTTGCCATAGACTCAGGAATCTCTATCATAACCGAGCGTGTTTGTAAACTATCTGTAACAATAATTAACATTATCTGCTTGGCTGAGACAGGGATTAATTGCAGATGACGCAGGGTATTAGTGAGGGTGTGGGGAAGGGTAACGATAGCGATATAACCGCTTAAACCGGCTAAAAATTGGGTGGCCCGTTGCAGCAGACTTTCGAGACTCCAAGCGGGAGATTTAGCGTTTTGATGCAGATAATAGCCGATTTTTTCGCCGATACGGTCATCGGGAGTCATTAACTCATCGACGTAGAGACGATAACCCCAATCGGAGGGAATGCGTCCGGAGGAAGTGTGGGGTTGATAGAGTAAACCTTCTTTTTCCAGTTTACCCAGAGCATTGCGAATCGTGGCGGAACTAACAGTAAACTTGTACTCCTCCAGCAGAGTTTTCGAGCCAACTGGTTCGGCCGTGGCGATATAATGTTGGATTGTCGCCTTTAAGATATGTTGATAGCGATCGCTGAGATGGGTTCTAGCGGACATAGGGGGATGATCTTAACAAAAGATTTATAACATTTTTCTAGACAGTATAACGCTTAATCAGTTATCAGTTATCAGTTATCAGTTATCAGTAGTCAGTAATCAAGGTTCTTCGTTACTTGGTATGGTTCGATCGGGTGGCATAAATCGACTAAATCCTTATCTGGCAAAAGATTTAATTGATTAGTTCGCTCTAGATCAAAAACAATTGACAAAAATCGCAGAAGACAAACCGAAGAACCGTAATCAATGGGGAGAAAGGGGATAGTTTACCCCTCTCTTTTCCCGATGGGGGCTATAAAAATTAGTAACGGGGAATATTAGGATCGACGAGGAGGGAATAAGCATCGATGCCACCGTTAATATTTTTAACATTAGTAAAACCCTGACTTTGTAGCCATTGGCACATTTGCAGGGATCTCATGCCATGGTGACAGATAACGAGGGTTTCCGCTTGGGGGTTGAATTGGGTGGCAATAGTGGGCGACCATTCTTGGTATTGACTCAAGGGTAAAATGGTAAAATTGGCCACAGATGCCATGGCAACTTCCTCCGGTTCGCGCACATCAATAAGTTGTAAATTAGGATCATGATCGGCTAAACGGAGAGCGAGTTCATGGACGCTAATTTCGGGAATGCTCATAGATTTGGTCTTAAGAATCGGTTATCTTTCCTGGCTCTTCGGTTTGTGTTATGCAATGGACTGGGTTTATAGGGGATGGAATCCTTATGTAGAAAGGCATTTGGCGATTTTTGTCAATTGTTTTTAACCTAAAGCGAACTCATCAATTAAGTCTCTTGCCAGATAAGGATTTAGTCAATTTATGCCCCCCTATCGAACCATACCAAGTAACGAAGAGCCTCTTTCCTTTAGAGTAGCAAATCGAGGGACCCTGAGCGGTTATCTGTGAACAGTGCCTAGGTTGTAATGATGGTGAGGAAAATTCTGGGAAACAAAAAAAAGCGCATTTGTCCCCGGCTTGATTTCAGTTAAGCTTTAATTAGAGGTTATTGCAGGAGGGAGTTATTGATACCGAATAGATTCACCCAGATGTATTGCGCTGAAGCTATCTTTTCCCCAGTTTTTTATCCTCTGATGAATTTCTAACCTATACTGCTTTCTCCCTCTCTCCCTACTTCATAATTCATAATTCATAATTGATAATTTCTCCCAGCTTATGATTCCCCTACAATTAACCCTAAAAAATTTTCTCAGTTATCGCGAGGCAGTGCTAGATTTTCGCGGATTACATACTGCTTGTATTTGTGGTGCCAATGGTGCGGGAAAATCCTCTTTACTGGAAGCAATTACTTGGGCAATTTGGGGGGAAAGTCGCGTCTCGATTGGTGATGATGTGATTCATGCGGGCAGCGATTATGCGCGGGTAGATTTCGAGTTTAGTTATGGGGGAGAAATCTATAAAATTATCCGTAGTCGTCACCGGGGGGGGAAAGCTTCTGGTTTAGATTTTCAGGTGATTAATGATCAAAGTTTTCGTCCTTTATCGGGTAAAAGTATTAAAGATACCCAAGCACAGATTAATACTTATCTAAAAATAGACCATAAAACTTTCATTAATTCTGCTTATTTACGACAGGGACAAGCGGACGAGTTTATGAAACAGCCTCCCAGTGGTCGTAAACAGATTTTAGCAGAATTATTACAACTCGATCGCTATGAAATTTTAGCTAATAAAGCCAAGGATATATCGAAACAATTTGATGGACAATCCCTCCAGATCGAGCAGCAAGTAGAAACTATCAAACTCCGTCTTCAGGAGAAAAATTCTTATCAGGAACACCTGCAAGAGTTAAGCACCCAAATTAACCAAATTAATCAAGAACAAGAGGTAAATAATTGGCGTTTACAGCAACTGCAAGGGGAAGAAAATCAGCGTCAGAATTGGGAAAAACAGCTGCAGTGGCAACGAGAACAGGAGCGAGTTTTATTAGCAGAAATCGAGAGATTAGACCGGGAAAAAGTTAGTCTAGACAATCAATTAAATCAAATAAGGACCATTCTTCATCGCAAAAATGACATTATTACTGCACACGAGCGCCTAATCAATTTAGACCAGAAAGAGGCCAGTTTGTCAAGTCAATTGCAAGCTTGGCAACAGGCCCAGTATGATAAACAACAATTAGAACAGAAATTACAGCAAAAAATTAACGAATTTACCCTTCCCATCCAACAAACGAGCGCTCGTTTAGAAGAATTGCGAAGACAGGAACAAGAAACTCAAAAAATTATCGAGCAAGCGGGGGATATTCAAGCAGCATTAGAGAAGTTAAATTATCATCGTCAACGTCTTCAGGAATTGGATAGATTAGCTTTAAAATATGCTCCTTTAAATAGCCGAAAAGCTGATCTAAATATGCAGTTGGAACGGGAAAAAGCCAGGATTAATGCTCGTCGGGAACAACTGCAAAGAAATCGGCAACAATTAGAGACAGAAATCGCTCGTATTCCTCTACTAAGAGAGGAAGCTCTCAATTTAGCCAAGCGAATTAAGGAATTAGATAAAAAACAAACCTATTGTGAACGAGTGGAAGAAAAAGAAACGGTTAAACAAGTGGATAAAAAAAGTTTATTGGAGCAACAGAAAAGATATGAAGAACAACTTTTAGAGTTAACTGATAAGTTGGAAAAATTAAATATTCCCGATTCGGTTTGTCCTTTGTGTGAACAGAATTTAGACAGTCATCACCGTCATCAGGTAATCAGGAAAACCCATCAACATCAAGAACAAATTCAAGAGCAAATCTGGTCCCTACAGGAACAGATGGCAGACTGCGATCGAGATTTAAAACGTTTACGCGAGGAATTAGCCCAAATTAAACAAGAATTGCCAGTAAGATCGAATCTACAACAAAAATATGTGCAGTTAGAAGTCAAGTTAGAAACTATTGAAGAAAAGGAAATAGAACTAGAGAAAAACGAGGAGATACTTGTGGAGTTAGAAGCACTTTTAAGCAGTGGCAATTATGCCCTAGAATTACAGCAAGAATTGCAAATTGTCAATCAAGAAATCGCCTTATTAAACTATGATGAACAAAGTCATGCTTTAGTCAGAGGAGAAGAAAAAAGATGGCGTTGGGCAGAAATTCAAGAATCAGAACTTAAGCAAGCAAACCGTCGTTTAGCTAATATCAAGGCCGAGAAACCTAATTTAATTAATCAATTAGCTAGACTAGAACAGGAGAAGCAAGAACTAGGTCAAAATTCTCCAATTAAACAGGAAATTAAACGCTTAGAAAAGCTTATTCAAAACTTAAATTATGATCGCAGTGAACATCAGAATATTCAAAATCTGATTCGACAATTACAGGGGGTAAGATTACAGTATCAAGACTGGCAACAAGCGGAAAAAATTTATCCAGAAATAGCCGCTAAAATCGCTGACATTGAGCAAAGATTACAGCTGCGAAATGAGGATCGCCAGAAGCTGAATCAGGAGTTAGCAAATATTATTCAAAAGATTGGTACTTTGACCGACTATCGCCAAGAAATAGCCGCATTATCGACTAATATTCAACAGCGGAGACAGATAATTGATGGATTGCTCTCCCAAAAAGGTCGGGTTGAGGAGAAGTTATATCAACTGGAAACTTTAGGTAAACAACTGACAGAAAAAGAGAGCGATTTAGCTAAAGTTAAAAAACAATATAGAGTTCATAAAGAGTTAGCCCTAGCTTTCGGCAAAAATGGTTTACAAACTCTGATGATTGAGAATGTTTTACCAGAGTTAGAAGCACAAACTAATCATATCTTAGCTCGCTTAACCGGTAATCAATTTCATGTGCAGTTTTTAACCCAAAAAAGCGGTAAAGGTACGAAGAAACAGCGAGAAAAGTTAATCGATACTTTAGACATTATTATTGGTGATACCCGGGGATCCCGTCCCTACGAAACCTATTCAGGAGGGGAAGCTTTTCGGATTAATTTCTCGATTCGATTAGCTTTAGCGAGATTATTGGCACAAAGAGCCGGAACAGCTCTACAAATGCTCATTGTTGACGAAGGATTCGGAACTCAGGATGCGGAAGGATGCGATCGCTTAATTGCGGCAATTAACGCTATATCCGCCGATTTTGCCTGTATTTTGACTGTAACTCATATGCCCCAATTTAAAGAAGCTTTTCAACATCGCATCGAAGTCCGCAAAACCGAACAGGGTTCCCAATTGATGTTATTATCCTAGGAAAAATATTGATATAAATATGGAAAAAATTACGGTAACAGTAAAACTATTTGCTATTTATCAAGAAGTCTATCAAACTTCACAATTAAACCTCGAATTTCCTGCCCAAACTTCCCTTACAGAAGTGTTAAACTATATTATAGCCCCCTATCCTCAATTAGAAAGATGGCGCAATGTTACTCGTTTTGGAGTTAATCTTCAGTTTGTTTCGGGAGAGAAAGTCCTCGAAAATGGCGATGAGATAGTTCTAATTCCCCCCGTTAGTGGTGGCTAAATGGAGATAGGGAAAATCACAAAAACTGCCACCTTTTTCCCTTTTTACTTTTTCCTTGATATCCCGTGTCTAACTGGCAAATTCCCCCATCGGTAACTCTTCCCCAAGAGTTTTTAAAAATAGTCCAAGACTACACCCCAGAGTCGGATGGCAGCGTCGTGGCACAAATATTATGGCATCGCGGTGTCTGGGATCGGGCGACTCTGCGGACGTTTCTGGATGAGAAAGCTTATCAGTCAAAAACTCCCTTTGATTTTGGGCAAGAAATGAACTTTGCCGTCAAAAGACTGGAAAAAGCCCTAAATAAAGGCGAAAAAGTGACTATTTGGGGTGATTTCGATGCCGATGGTGTCACCGCTACCAGTGTCCTCTGGGAAGGATTAGGGCAGTTTTTTCCACCCTATCAACAGTTAGATTATTACATACCCGATCGCCAAAAAGAATCCCACGGCCTCAATTGTCCAGGTATCGAGAAACTAGCGCATCAAGGAACCCGTTTAATCGTCACCTGTGACACGGGAAGCACGAATATCGCTGAAATTGACTATGCAAACGGTTTAGGCATCGATATTATCATCACCGATCATCATACCCTACCCGACGAGCGCCCCGAGGTGATTGCCCTGATTAATCCCCGCTACTTTGTGGAAACCCATCCTTTCTATCATCTTTCTGGGGTTGCTGTTGCTTATAAATTAGTGGAAGCGATGTATTTAACCCTAGCAGATATTCCCAGAAAACCCCTAGAAAATTTACTTGATTTAGTTGCGATTGGTTTAATTGCTGATTTAGTCAAATTGACGGGAGAATGTCGTTATTTAGCTCAAAAAGGTATGCAAAAACTGCAAAATACTCAGCGTTTAGGAGTTAAAAAATTACTCGATTTATGTAACAAAACCGGAGATAGACCGATGGATATATCCTTCGGTATTGGACCGCGAATTAATGCCGTCAGTCGCATTTATGGCGATGCTAGATTTTGTGTGGAATTACTCACCAGTGAAGATGAAAAACGTTGTCACGAATTAGCTGAACAAGCGGAATTAGCCAACATTCGTCGGCAAGAAATCCAACGGGATATTATTAAACAAGTTCAGAAAAAACTAGAGAGAATTGATCTTTCTACCACTAATGTAATTATTTTAGATGATCCCCAATGGCCAGCGGGAATTTTAGGATTAGTTGCGGGACAAATTGCCCAAGAATACCAGCGACCAACAATTTTATTAAGTACCAGTGAACCACCTTTTGCTCAGGGTTCCGCTCGGTCAATTCGTGAGATCGATCTTTATCAATTAGTATCCTCTCAATCCCATCTTTTACATCGTTTTGGTGGTCATCCTTTGGCCGCGGGTTTAAGTTTAACTATAGAAAATTTACCCCTATTTATTGAGGGAATTAATCAACAGTTGCGACGCACAGGAATTGATTTAACTTCCCTTTCTTCCCAGATAGAAGTAGATGCGGTGGTGACGGTTTCCCAATTGGGAAAAAGTCTATTTCGAGAATTAAAATTACTGGAACCCTGCGGGATGGGTAATCCGACACCAAAGCTATTAATTCAAAATTGTTATTTTCAAAATCTTTGGCATAACAATCTTGAGGATTTAAAAGGCAAAAAAATAGCTTATCCCCGGACAACTTTTGAGATATGGGATAGTTCAATTGAGCAGGGATTCCCCGGTATGTGGTGGGGTCATCACAAAGATGAAATTGCTGTCGATACCCGTTATGATGCCGTAGTAGAATTGGATTTTAATACCTCCAAAAATCGCTATGAAGTGCGCTTAATTGCTCTGCAACTTTATCAACAAGAATCATTAAGCTATGGCAATAAAAAAGATTTTTTAATCGACAATCGCAATCGAGAAATTAATCAAGAAGTTAACCAATTAAATCCCCTTTTTCTCCGGGAATGTCCCCGGGATTGGACAAAACTTTCTAGGGAATATCAACAGGCAATTTTACGCGATAAAAAGTTAGTTCTTGCCTATGCTAGTCCTTTAAAAAAATCCGCTCACACCAGATGGATAAACCTTGTGGGGATTGGGAAATATTTAGCTAGAACTAAAACCAGTATTTCCCGTCAACAATTACAAAACCGCTTAAACCTCAGCTATCATACCCTAGAATTAGGATTAGTTTCCCTAGCAGAAAATGGCTTTAAAGTCAAGGAAAATCAAGAAAATTTATCCTTTGAATTAGTCAATCATGAGGCAAAAATTAATAAGATTGAGCAATTTCTGGAAGCGGTGGCCTTAGAAAACTTTCTCCAGCAATACTTTGCTACTGTTCCCCTAGAAATTCTGCAAACAATTCTTAATCATGAAGACTCGATCGATTTCTAATTATAACTCTTATTTACTGATAACTGATAACTGATAACTGATGATTACTGATTACTGATAACTCCTTGACCGAAGAATTTCGGGGGTTTTGCTAGGGTATAAATTTCCGTATTTTGTGCGATTGCTTGACGAATATAGAGAGGAGTTTGTAACATTCCTAGTAAAGTAATACCATCAATTAAACGTAATCCTCCCGTAGTTGTATCGGTGATTAATTCATCCACCACATCGGGATCGGGACGAGTATTTAAAGGATGATTAGCACAGAGAGTAAAACCCCAAGGAGAACCATAACTAGGAGTGGGAGCGCAATAGGAATGAACGTAGGGAAAAACTGCTTTTAAAGTATTCACCAAACGCGCATGATACATCACCGAAGGAGGAGAAACCGGGCCAGATTGGACAACAACAATGCCATTTTCGGCCAAAACTCTTTGTAGTTTTTCAAAGTATTCTTTCGTGAATAGGGGGAAAGAAGGACCCTCTCCGATGGGATCAACCAGATCAGAAATAATAATATCCCATTGATCGTTAGTAGTGTCTAAAACTTCTAAAGCATCGGCCACAACTAACTCAAAACGAGGATCATCAAAAGTGCCTTGGTGCATTTCGGGAAGATGTTCCTTACAGGCTGCCACCACATCCCCATCGATATCGATCATCATCACTTTTTCGATTGTTTTCCAACGCAATAACTCCCGCGTTGTCGCACCTTCACCACCTCCCAGAATTAAAGCAGTTTTTGCTTCTTGGTGGGCAATCATTGCCGGTTGCACTAATGCTTCATGATAAATAAATTCATCCCCCGTACAAGATTGCCATTTCCCATCCAGTACCAAGGCTTTTCCATAGGCCCCCGACTCAACAATATACATCTCCTGAAAAGCGGTTTTTTTGTAGGCTAAAATCCGCGAAACCCCATGACTATAAATGTCCCAGGGGGTAATATATTCGTTAACCCATAGATCCGCTTTTAGTTCACTTCCTGCCATAACTAATCCTCCTTGTGGTGAAAAAGGCACGATCTATCATTATACAACAATTGACAAAATTTGATCGATAACCTGAAATTATCTCCCAGTCATCCTGAAGCTGCCGATAATCGATCGCTGAAAAACGTTAAGCTAGAAAAGATTAAGGAAGTAGTTATAATTAAATTGAAGATAGATTTTGCCTCTGATCCCCCCTGCCCCCCTTGATAAGGGGGGTGCCGATCCCCCCTTGATCCCCCGTTGATAAGGGGGGTATTTGATAATTTTTAACGCCTACCTACTTAGCGAACAGTAAACTTCTAGCCACTAACCTATGACCAAAAACGAGACTACCGAGAAAAAGATTTTTCTCCTAGATTTTGAAAAACCCCTCTACGAATTAGAATCCCGCATCGAACAGATTAAAGAATTAGCCCAAGAAAATAGCGTAGATGTCTCGGAACAAATTAGTCAACTAGACGAACGAGCTAATCAATTACGTCGTGAAATTTTTAGCAATCTCACCCCTTCCCAACGGCTACAATTAGCCCGTCATCCCCGGCGCCCCAGCACCCTAGATTATATTCAAGCCATCACCGATGAATGGTTCGAGTTACACGGGGATCGCGGTGGTTACGACGATCCCGCTCTTGTGGGTGGTGTTGCCCGTTTTAACGGTCGTCCCGTGGTGATTATCGGGCATCAAAAAGGCCGGGATACTAAGGATAATGTGGCTAGAAATTTCGGCATGGCTGCCCCCGGTGGTTATCGTAAAGCCATGCGTTTAATGGAACACGCCCATCAGTTTAATCAGCCAATTTTAACCTTTATTGACACCCCCGGCGCCTGGGCGGGGGTGGAAGCGGAAAAATTAGGTCAAGGAGAAGCGATCGCCTATAATCTTCGGGAGATGTTCCGTTTAGATGTGCCGATCATTTGTACTGTTATTGGCGAAGGTGGTTCCGGCGGTGCTTTGGGCATTGGGGTCGGCGATCGCCTATTAATGTTAGAGCATTCTGTCTATACCGTGGCGACTCCCGAAGCTTGTGCCGCCATTCTCTGGAAAGATGCCAAAAAATCCGATAAAGCAGCAGTTGCCCTCAAAATTACCTCAAAAGATTTAAAAGAGTTAAATATTATCGATCAGATCGTTCCTGAACCCTCCAGAGGGGCCCATGCTGATCCGATAAAAGCGGCAGCCAATTTAAAAGCCGCTATTAGTGAAAATTTAGAGGCTTTATCTTTGTTAACTCCCCAACAACGGCGCGAATCTCGTTATCAAAAATTCCGCAATTTAGGCGTATTTTTAGAGGCTACAGCTTAATCAGTGAGCAGTGAGCAGTTATCAGATGTGAGTTTTCAGTGATTAGTTTGTTTTGTAGATTTGGAAGATTTCAGCTTCAGTTTAAGGGTTGCACCGACAAAGCTATAATATTAATGGCAGGTTCAAGGACAAACCAAATGAAACAGGACGAGGTGCTGGCAATTCTAGAGGCACACCGAGAACAGTTACAAAAACTAGGGGTGAAATCTTTGTCTTTATTTGGTTCAGTGGCCAGGGATAAAGCTGATGCCGATAGTGATGTAGATTTGTTAGTAGAATTCGATCGACAAGGTGGTTTTTTTCAACTTCTGCAAGTACAGTATTATTTAGAAGATATTCTGGGATGCTCTGTGGATTTAGGAACTCAGGATGCCTTAAGAGAACATTTACGAGAACCTGTGCTTGAGGATCTGATCAATGCCTTCTAGAGATTGGCGACTTCGCCTTCAAGACATTTTAGAATCTATCAGTGAAATTGAACAGCGAACAAAGGCAATGACGTTTGAGGAATTTGCCAAGAATCAAACAAATATCAAAGCGGTTCTCTATGATTTTATTATTATCGGAGAAGCAACTAGAAATGTACCGAAGGAAATTCAGTCTCGCTATCCTCTTATTCCTTGGCGTTTAATGGCAGGAATGAGAAATGTGGCAACTCACGAATATTTTCAAGTTAATTTAAGTAGAATTTGGGCAACAATTCGAGAAGATTTGCCGACCTTAGTACCACAACTACAAGAAGTATTAGCAAGGGAAACAGACCCGGAATAGTTGCGGGGCATTTGTCATATTTATTGGGCAATTTAGCCTACTTTTGTGGTTTCTTTTTCGCTGGATTGGGAGGGTTTTAGTTTGCCCTTGAGGATTGAAGCTGCACTAAGAGTAGCGGGGGTGAGGAGTGCTTGAGTCCTACGCCCCCACAGAACAACTAATATGTAGTAATGTCGGGGCGCAATTGACACCATGATGTCAAGAGAGTCGATTAACTGGCGCTAACTTCAGCGGGATAAACGCTAACTTGACGGCGACTTTTATCCTTGTATTCAAATTTGACCACACCATCAATTAAAGCGAATAAAGTATCATCGCCACCACGACCAACATTTTTACCCGGGTGAACTTTAGTACCCCGTTGACGGATGAGAATATTTCCCGCTTTTACCACTTGACCACCGTAGCGCTTAACGCCTAGGCGTTGGGAACGAGAATCGCGTCCGTTGCGGGTACTACCCGTACCTTTCTTATGAGCCATAATTTCTCTCCAAATGCTTTTTTGATTCTAAAAGTTATTCTTCTTTCTCGCTACTATCTTCCACAACTTCAGCGACGGAGGTGGCAGCAGTGGCGACTAGGGTTTTACCGTTATAATTGATTGAATCAATCATAAAACGGGTAATTTCTTGACGATGACCGCGTTTTTTACGGGTTTTCTTTTTCGGGCGCATTTTATAGACAATAACTTTTTTGCCCCGACGATGTTGCATGACAGTCCCTTCGACGCTGGCCCCTTCGATAAAGGGCTGACCGATGCTAATATCATCCTCATCATGGATTAATAGCACTTTGTCGATGGTATGGGTACTTTGTTCATCGACGGGAAGAAGTTCGATATCGTAATAGCGACCGGGTTCCACCCGAATCTGTTTGCCACCGGTCTCAATAATTGCGTAACTCATGAATTTTCTGCGCTCGTTTTGCCGTACAGGTAGCTGAAAAAAATTCCAGCTTTTGTGGTAATGTCTTCACCTGATCCGAGCAGGAATTGACACAATTTACTATCATCTAATATTCGGGGGGCAATTGTCAAGCTTTTAGCCCACCGATTCGCTATATACTAAAAATAATCTTACGAAAAGCTCAATTAAACCGTTATGGAACAGTGGGAAAGCAGAGGACACCTGTTAACCGAACAAATTAACCCAAACAGCCTAAATTTAGACCAATTAAACCCGCTCGAATTGGTGGATCTCTTCAATCAGGAGGATGCCCAAACCCTAAAAGCGATCGCCATGGCCCGGCAAGAATTGGCCCTGGCAATCTCCCTGACCGGTCAAGCTCTGGCTAAAGGTGGCAGACTCTTTTACATTGGAGCAGGAACCAGTGGCCGGCTGGGGGTTTTGGACGCGGCCGAATGTCCCCCCACCTTCTGCACTCCCCCGGAATTGGTACAGGGAATTATTGCCGGTGGAGCGGCGGCGCTGGTGCGTAGTTCCGAAGATTTGGAGGATAAAGCGGAAGATGGAGCGGCGATTATTGCCCAGCGAGAAATTCACGAATTAGACGTGGTAGTGGGGATTACCGCCGGGGGTACTACTCCCTACGTTCACGGGGCTTTACAGGCGGCAAAACAGCGGGGTGCGACGACGATTGCTATTAGTTGTGTCCCCGCCGAACAGGTGGAGATTGCGGTGGATGTGGATATCCGCTTATTGACCGGACCAGAACTTCTGGCCGGCTCCACCCGTCTGAAAGCGGGAACGGTGACGAAAATGGCTTTAAATATCCTTTCCACAGGGACAATGGTAATGTTAGGCAAGGTTTACGGCAACCAGATGGTCGATGTGGCTGTTACTAATCATAAACTCCATGACCGCGCCCTGCGAATTATCTGCCACCTTACCGATGTTAGTCGCGAGGAAGCGGCAATTTTACTGGAAAAAAGTGGCCGCCGGGTTAAACTGGCTTTGTTAATGCAGAAAACGGGACTTTCGGCGGCCGCAGGACAAGAATTGTTACAAAAGCATCGGGGTCAATTACGGGCCGCTCTGCAAGCTTATAATCAAATTGATTGATAAAAACCTATTGATTTTGACTTTCCTATGGTTAATATTTCTTCGGAAATTGCTGCGATTGCTGTTATTTTCCTCGTCGCTGCTGGTATCTTGACGTGGAGCTTTTATCGGTCTAAACCCTACGGTCAACTGGGAATTTTACCTTGGTTACAATCCTTGGCACTAATCGCTCCTTGGTTAATTTTTTTCGGGCTATTTGCGGCGGGAATTGAACTCAATCTAGCGGTAATTCTCTTTTTACTGGTTGCTTCCACCATTATCTATATTTATTTAGGCAAGCGTTTACGCTTACTGAAAACCAATCAGATAATTGAACCAAAAGTTAACCCAGCAGTTAGCCAGTCCGTTACTCCCCTAGAAACCCCGGCAGCGGTGACAGCAATTGTGCCGGATGTGATGCCAATTTCCGAAGAGGATTTAAAAGTTATTCAGAGTATTTTTGGGATAGATACTTTTTTTGCCACCGAGACTATCTCTTTTCAGGAAGGGGCAATTTTTAAAGGCAATTTACGGGGAGAACCGGATCTAGTTCACTCGCGCTTAACCCAGAAATTAAGTAATCATTTTGGCGATAAATATCGTTTATTTTTGGTGGAAGGAACCGAGGAAAAACCGGTGGTAATTATCCTTCCCAAAACTAATGATCCTAGTCCTGCAACTCTTGCTCAAAAAAATCTCGCTTTAGTTTTGTTAGTGGCTACTATTGTCACCAGCTTAGAAGCGGCGGGAATTTTATTGGGTTTTGATTTGTTTAGTAATTGGCAGAGATATCGAGAAGCAATTCCCCTGAGTTTGGGTTTATGGTCGGTATTAATTGCCCACGAAATCGGTCATCTAATTATCGCTAAACGCCATAATGTTCGTCTCAGTTTACCCTATTTTCTTCCCACTTGGCAGATTGGTTCTTTTGGGGCGATTACTCGTTTTGAATCTTTATTACCTAACCGCAGTGTCCTATTTGATATAGCTTTCGCTGGTCCTGCTTTGGGAGGTTTGGTTTCTTTAATCTTGTTAATTGTTGGACTGACTTTATCTAATTCTGCCAGCCTTTTTCAAATCCCTAGTACCTTTTTCCAAAGTTCAATTTTAGTGAGTTTTTTAGCGCGGATAGTTTTGGGCGACGAGTTACAAAATGCTGTTATCTCCGTGCATCCTTTAACTGTTATTGGTTGGTTAGGATTGGTAATAACAGCCCTGAATTTACTGCCAGCTGGTCAATTAGACGGGGGTAGAATTGTGCAAGCAATTTATGGTCGCAAAATTGCCCGCCGTACCACTGTGGCCACTTTGGTTATTTTGGGCATTATTTCCTTAGTTAATTCTAGCAATCCCATTCCTCTCTATTGGACAATTTTAGTCGCTTTTTTACAAAGAGAGTTGGAAAGACCTAGTTTAAACGAGTTGACCGAACCCGATGACACCCGTGCTGGTTGGGGTTTATTACTGCTCTTTTTAATGTTAGCGACTCTGATTCCTTTAAGCCCTAGTTTAGCGGGACGTTTAGGCATTGGTGGCTAAATACTTCCCCGAAATTCTTGCCATTGATTGCCGTCAAAAAAAAGCTTGACAAAAACTCAAGTCTTGACTTATAATTTTATTATAATGGGAATCCGTGTACGCCTATAGACCCCTGATTTTTCGGTAAGATATAGCCCTCAGCATTTAGCCCTGGAGATTTGACTTTTGGAGTTGCTCAAAATGTCTAACGAAACTGTCACTTATTCCCCAGAAGCTGTCCTGACAAGAATTGAGGGGAAAATCGACTCTCTGGAAAAACGCCTTGACGAGAAAATCGACTCTCTGGAAAAACGTATTGATGAGAAAATCGACTCTCTGGAAAAACGTATTGACGAGAGATTTGACAAGATAGAAGACCGGTTAACTAAAGTAGAAATAGGACAGGCCGAACTCAAGGGAGAAATCAAAGCTCTGGATGAACGACTAAGCACAAAAATCGAGGGATTAACTGCAAGGGTTGCCTATCAGGAATTCACCAATCGAGGGATTCTGATAGCATTGGTGGTCGCTATTTTAGGAGGTGCCGCTAAACTTTTTGGTTTTTTCCCTAATCCTTAGAAGTTGACTGCAGCCGTACCTAGTAGATAGGCTCTTCCCAAAAATTTTTCCCTCATTACCCCGATCATCCGTTAGAATAGATTCAGAATTTAAGGATAAAACCTCATCTATGAATCCCGTTGTTTTGGTGCATGGTTTTCTGGACACTACGGCTGTTTTTAAACCGATGAGCGAGTATTTAAACTATCATGGTTGGCAGGTGCATAGTTTTAACCTAATTCCCAATCATGGTTACGAAAAGTTAGAAGTTTTAGCCAGTCAGGTGGAGAATTATATCGAGAAAAACTTTGCTAAAGAGCAGAAAGTAGATCTGATTGGGTTTAGTATGGGAGGACTAATTACCCGCTACTACCTGCAAAGATTGGGAGGGGTGGCAAGAGTGCAACGTTACCTAAATATTTCTGCCCCGAATCGAGGCACTTTAACCGCATATAGTTTACCCTTAGATGGGATTAGACAAATGCAGCCGGGGAGTCAATTTCTAGAGGATTTAAATCAAGATTGTCAACAAATTTTAAATAAAATTAAAACCACAATTATCTGGACTCCCTACGATTTAATGATATTTCCTGCCCATAGTTCCCGTTTATCGGTGGGCAAAGAAATTTCCATTCCCGTATTGCTTCATGCTTGGATGGTCAAAGATAGCAAAGTTTTAACAACAATTAAAGAGACCTTATTAGAATAGAAATACTGGTTGTCTCCAACACTGGAACAAGATCAAAATATTATCGACAAAAAAGTTAATTTTTATCAAAAAAGCTTGACTTAAGGTTATAATTGTGCTAGGCGATCAAATTCCCCAAGGTGTCACCATGTCCACTCAAGAACCCACCCTAACCGATGTTCTCAACGAATTGAAAAGCTTCCAAACAGCAGTAAATCAACGTTTTGAGGCGATAGACCAACGTTTTGAGGCGATAGATCAACGTTTTGAGGAAATAGACCAACGTTTTGATACTATGGGGCAACGCTTTCAGGAAATAGACCAAAGATTAGACAAGCTCGACTATAAATTTGACACCTACGAAAAAGCCTCCGAGAAAGTGCTGAGATTAGCCACGACAATTATTATCGCAGCCGCCACCGTAGCGGTTTTACCCTCGGCCTTTCAGGCAATCGGTCCCCTATTAACCCAAATAATCGCCGCCGGCAATAACTAACTTGTGATCGAGACTTGACGATTGCATGGTATGATAGGGGTTTTGGAACTATTGTTTTAGGTCAAGATCATGGCGAAACGAATGCAGGTTATCCTCAATCAAAAAGTCAGCAAATTAGGTGAAAATGGCGATGTGGTGGAAGTGGCCCCCGGTTATGCCCGCAATTACCTTATTCCCCAAGGTGTGGCCGTTTTAGCCACCAAAGGCGCGATTAAACAGGCAGAATTTAGGAAAGAAAAAGAGCGTCAACGTCTCCTCGCCGAAAAACAAGAAGCGGAAACCAGAAAAACTGCGATCGAAAAACTCAGTCCCTACACCATCCCTAAACAGGTGGGTGAAAACGAGGCAATTTTCGGTACTGTCACCAGTCAAGATGTGGCTACGGTTATTCTAGAAAATGCTAAATTAGAAATTGATCGCCGTGGTATTACCGTTCCCGATATCGGTCAATTGGGAGTCTATAAAGTACAAGTCAAACTCCATCCCGAAGTTAGTGCCGATATCGAAATTAAAGTAATTGCACAATAAAAATTGTCGGGGCATAGTTATCAGTAATCAGTGAAAAATTATCAGAGCAATTAACTAGCTGATCGCTGATAGCTAATAGCCATTCACATCTCAAAAATTATGACTCATTCTACGGATATAAAAACCCTAGCACGCTGGATGGCGGCCGATTTTAGTAATCAAGAACAAGCTTTTGCTAATCCGCCTTTTTTTGCCCATATTCGCGTGTGTATGCGTCCTTTACCCGATGAATTACTGAAGGGAACCAGTTTATTTTTAGAGCAGGCCTACGATTTTATGCTCAATACTCCCTATCGTTTACGAGTATTTAAATTATCGGTAGTCGATGACCATATTGAACTAGAAAACTTTAAAGTTAAAGAGGAAGCTAACTTTTTTGGTGCTTCTAGAGAACCCCAGCGTCTCAAAAATCTCAGCTTAGAGTTATTAGAACCGATGCCGGGTTGTGATATGAATGTAACTTGGACAGGTAACAGTTTTAAAGGGGTGGTGAAACCGGGGAAACAATGTTTAGTCTTTCGCAAAGATAAAATGACTTATTTGGATAATAGTTTTGAAATTAGTGAACAGGGATTAATTAGCGTTGATCGCGGTTTAGATACCGAAACCGATCAATTAGTCTGGGGTTCGATCGCCGGTCCCTTTGAGTTTGTGCGTCGCAGTAGTTTTGCTGAGGAAGTGTGAGAAAAATTCTCGGTTTTTAGCTATGAAAATCGCCACATGGAATGTCAACTCGATTCGCAGCCGACAAGATCAGGTAATTAATTGGTTACAACTCAATCCCGTTGAGGTTTTATGCTTGCAAGAAACCAAGGTAATCGATCGAGATTTTCCCAGAGAAGCTTTTGAATCTTTGGGTTATCATCTCTATATTTCTGGACAAAAAGCCTATAATGGTGTAGCGATTTTTAGCCAGAAACCCCTGGACGATATCACTGTGGGATTTAGTCCGATTATCGGCGAAAATTTAACGGGAGAACTAGACAAACAAAAACGTTTAATTACTGGAGTAATCGGCGATATTCGGATTATTAATCTCTACGTTCCTAATGGTTCTTCCCTAGATAGTGATAAATATATTTATAAGCTTAAATGGTTAGAAACTCTTAGGAAATATCTAGATAAAATTATTAATTCTCAACCCCAGGAATTATGTATCTGCGGTGATTTTAATATTGCCTTAGAAGATAAAGATATTTATGATCCCAAAGGCAAAGAAAATCATATTATGTCTTCAGCTAAAGAAAGAGAAGCTTTAGAAAAGGTCTTAGAAATTGGTTTACAAGATGCCTTTAGAAAATTCACCTCAGCAGCAGGACATTATAGTTGGTGGGATTATCGCAGCGGTGGTTTTGCTCGTAACCGAGGTTGGCGAATCGATCATCTTTATTTAACTCCTCAGCTATACGAAAAAGCCGTTAATTGTCTGATTGATCGAGAGCCCAGAAAACAAGAAAAACCTAGCGATCATACCCCCGTTATTCTCGAAATATAAGGCAAAAATAGCTAACTTCAAGGAGGGTTTTTTCGGCTGGTGACAGTAAGCAATCAAACCACAGGGAAGATTAACGCAAAAATTAACAGGACTGCGGTGGTGGGAATGTTCAATCCCAGAGATGTTCTTGAGTTGGTCAATAATAGTCTCGACAATAGAACGCTTACGGGATAAAAGCTGGTCATGAAGGCGGATTAAGCGATTTTTCAGGTTCCGTTTGGGTTTAGCAAAAAACTCAATATCCGTCGTCGACAGGACAGAAAAGAGCTTCTCGACTAGACATAGATGGGTTGGGGGTGCTGAGTTTATATATTTTTCAGCTTACTAGCCCCCGCCTTTTCTTTCCACCCTTATCCCGAACTGACGTTAATATAAATTGGGTTAGGGATAGGCCGAAACGCTGCTGCTATCCCAGCCAGTCAACCTGATTTTTTGGTGGAATTGATGGCAAAATCTTCTTAGCCTCAACTAACTTTAATCAAGCCCAACAATTTCTCCCTTACCGGCAATCACTTCGCCGATTTGGTAGGCATTAATCCCAGAGGATTGTAGTTGATTAATAGTCAATTGCGCCAGATCTGATGGGACAATGATCACAAAACCGATACCCATATTAAAAGTATTAAACATGGCTTCGGCATTAACCGAACCCATCTGGGCTAACCAGTGAAAAATTGGCAAAATTGGCCAACTTTCTCGGTAAATCTGCACAGAATGCCCTTTACCTAAGCAGCGGGGCAAATTTTCTGGGATGCCCCCCCCGGTAATGTGGGCCATGGCGTGAATATCTAACCCAGAGCGCAGCAGTTCTAGCACAGGTTTAACATAAAGTCTAGTGGGAGTTAACAAAACTTCACCTAAGCTAGAGCCGGCTAAAATTGCGGGGCAATCTTGCCAATTTAAGCCCTGGGTGTCGATAATCTTACGAACAAGACTAAAACCGTTACTGTGAACCCCACTACTGCCTAAACCGATAGCCACATCGCCGATTTGCACCTTACTGCCGTCGAGTAATTGACTTTTTTCGACAATACCGACGCAAAAACCCGCCAAATCGTACTCTCCCGCCGAATAAAACCCCGGCATCTCCGCCGTTTCCCCTCCCAAAAGAGTACAACCACTATCACGACAGGCACTAGCGATTCCCGATACCACCGCCGCTAACTGTGACGCTTCCAGTTTACCAGTGGCGAGATAATCCAAGAAAAATAAAGGTTCGGCCCCGGAGGTTAGGACATCGTTGACGCACATGGCCACCAGGTCAATTCCCACCGTATCATGGCAATTGAGACTATGGGCAATTTTCAGCTTGGTTCCCACACCATCAGTTCCCGATACTAACACCGGTTGCTGATAACCAGAAGGTAACTGAAAATAGCCGCCAAAACCGCCTAAACCGCCGATAACTTCGGGACGGAAGGTACTTTCCACATTTTGGCGAATTTTCTCGACGAAAGCGCGTCCCGCTTCCACATCCACGCCTGCTTCTTTATAATCCATGCCCAATTGACCGATTGTATCTCTCAAATTTTACCCAGATTTCAGTCCTATGGGAATTATGAGTTATAAATTATGAATTATGGTTCTTCGGTTTGTCTTATGCAACGGACAGGGTTATAAGGAATGAAACTCTTACAGAGAAAGGCATTTGGCAATTTAGGCATTTGGCAATAGGCAAAGGAGAATAAATAATCAGTTTTTAATAACCAGATTTAGTAAGTAGTCGTGCAAAATTAATTTCCTAGTGAAGATAGGCAAGAGGCAAGAGGCAAGAGCGGGGTTAGATATCTGTAATTAATTTTGCTTAGGTACTTAGCAGGATTTCCCAAGGATTTTTACTGATCAGAGAAAGGTTAGAACTGGTCGTAAAGTGAAAGAGATAACTATTTTGGTTATCGTCATTTCAGATAAGTCTGATACAATCTAGACTGGTTGAATCCTTATGAACTCTGGCATTGATATTCTCAATCTTAATTGAAATGACTATATCTAGATCACCGACGGTCAAAATTCCCTTGACTGAATCGGGGATGCGCGGAGATTGTAACAAAAATTATCGATTTCTTGACAAAAAACACCGATCATGCTATCAACTGAACCTAAAATCAGCAATTCCGGACAAAAATATTTAGCCTATCAAGATTGTCTATCCCCGAATCAAACCCTGTTACCCCTGACAGCCAAGGTTAATAACCGCGATTGTCTAGAAATCGGTGGTTGCGATGTGACCACCCTAGTGGAACGTTTCGGTTCACCCTTGTATATTATCGATGAAGTCACCCTCCGCACTGCCTGTGGTCAATACCTGCAAGGTTTCCAGACACATTATCCCGGAGAATCTAGGGTAATTTATGCCTCGAAAGCGTGGAATTGCCTGGCCGTATCGGCCGTGGTCGCTAGTGAAGGATTAGGTTTTGATGTGGTGTCCGCCGGAGAAATTCACACGGTGTTAACCGCTTTAGACCAGATCAATAAAACCGATGTGCCAATATACTTTCATGGTAATAACAAATCGATCGCCGAATTAGAATACGCGATCGAGCATAACTGCATTATTATCGTTGATAACTGGCTAGAGTTAGAAAATCTGGTTAAATTAGGCGAAAATCGTCCTGATACCCCTATTCCGGTTTTATTGCGGTTAACCCCCGGTATCGAGTGCCACACCCACGAATATATTCGCACGGGTCACTTAGACAGTAAATTTGGTTTTGACCCCCATCAAATCGAAGCAGTATTTGACTATGTTTTAGCTCATCCGGTGCTGAATTGTCTGGGTTTACACGCTCATATCGGTTCCCAGATTTTTGAACGTCAACCCCACCAAGACCTGGCCGCTGTCTTGGCAGATTGGTTTAAATTAGGTTTAGAACGGGGTTTACCCCTAGAGCAATTAAACGTCGGGGGTGGTTTAGGGATTCGCTACCTTGAAAGTGATGACCCCCCAAGTATCGAGGAATGGGTGCAAGCGGTGTCCTTAGCAGTGGCCAAAGCTTGTCAGGAAAGAGGTATCGCTTATCCGCTGCTGATTGCCGAACCGGGACGCTCTCTGATTGCCACCGCTTGCGTAACAGCCTATACAGTGGGTAATCGCAAAGAAATACCCGAAATCCGTACCTATATCGCCGTTGATGGCGGAATGTCCGACAATCCCCGACCGATTACCTATCAATCGGTTTACCGGGCCGTGGTCGCTAACAAAATGAGTCAAGAATGTCAGGAATTGGTGACAATAGCTGGAAAACATTGTGAATCTGGCGATATTCTAATTAAGGATATTGCGCTACCGAAAACCAACCCGGGGGATATTTTAGTGGTTTTAGCCACGGGGGCCTATAACTACAGTATGGCTTCTAATTACAACCGCTTACCCCGTCCAGCGGCGGTAATTGTCCAAAATGGAGAAGCTAATCTGATCCTTGAACGGGAAAATCTGGCGGATTTGCTGCGTCAAGACCGCTTACCCAATCGACTCTCCTTAATATAAACCTCATCGCTATTGTCCCCCCATGTCGGGTTTTTTTCTAGACCCTCGCCGGTTATTGTCCTGGATTCTCAGCCATGGTCTGTCATTCCTAGACTTTGGGTTAGTTCTCCTCCTTACCTATATGCTGCTGCTAATTATCGGCGAGCGGCGTACCTTTTGGATGGTGCGAGGACTAATCTACTTAATGCTGGCCTCGGTGATTAGCGATGCTCTAGGATTGCGCTTGCTGGGGTTAGTCCTAGAAAAATTGATTTTGGGGGCAGCTGTGGCGATCGCTGTGATTTTTCAGTCGGAATTCCGCCGTTTTTTAGAATTATTGGGCAAAGGTCAAGTGTGGGAGTTATTTCAGAAAAGTTCCCCCACTCCCAAGACCGATAATGTCATTGATGAGTTAGTGGACGCGGTGAAGGATCTATCTCAAAATCGCACCGGTGCGCTGATGGTATTAGAAACCAGTGGCAATCTCGATACCAAGGTGTTTGTCAATCCGGGGGTGACGCTCAATGGCCAAGTATCTAAGGAATTAATTCAAACTATTTTTCAAACTAAAACTTTACTGCACGATGGAGCCGTATTTATTCGGGGCGATCGAGTGGTGGCCGCTGGTGTTATTCTACCCCTATCGGAGCGCAGTACCTCTAGGCAATTAGGCACCCGTCATCGGGCAGCCATGGGTATTACCGAAAGGATAGATAATTGTATCTGTATTGTGGTTTCTGAGGAAACTGGCTCGATTTCCCTCGCGTCCGGAGGTAATTTGGATCGGCCTTTAACCAGTAGTAAACTAAAAGAGCTGCTCGAAGCGAAGTTTTCTCCGTCGGGAGAGGGGGAAGTGGTCGCACCGAGTTGGGGACGTTTAGGGCGTACAATTGGCTTAAAAGGCCGTCTAATCTTAGAAAAATTCTCCCGTTCGCCTAGCGCAACCCCGAAAGATAGAAAATGACTGTTAAACCGAGCTTGTCACCAGAATTACCTACGGATTTAGATAAAAACCGTTTGCCTCAGCACGTCGCAGTGATTATGGATGGGAACGGTCGTTGGGCGAAAAGTCGTGGTTTGCCACGGATTATGGGCCATCAACGGGGAGTAGATGCACTCAAAGACTTGCTGCGCTGTTGTGGTGAGTGGGGGATTCCCGCTTTAACCGCTTACGCTTTTTCTACGGAAAATTGGGGTCGTCCCCTCGAGGAAGTAGAATTTTTAATGACTCTATTCGAGCGGGTTTTGCAGCGGGAATTGGAAGAAATGATGCAGGAAAATGTCAAAATTCGCTTTATTGGTAATTTAGCAGCCTTGCCAGAGTCTTTAAGCCGGGAAATTGCTAAATCTCAAGCAGAAACTAGCAAAAATTCCGGTATTCAATTTACGGTGGCTGCTAATTATGGTGGCCGAGAGGAGATCGTGCAAGCTTGTCAGGCGATCGCTCGTCAGGTGCAACAGGGTTTAGTCTCCCCAGAAGCGATCGATGAATCTCTCTTTGCACAGTATCTTTATACTGCTGGGATTCCTAACCCAGACCTGTTAATTCGCAGTAGTGGGGAAATGCGAATTAGTAATTTTTTACTCTGGCAAATGGCCTACGCAGAAATCTACGTTACTGACACCCTCTGGCCCGATTTCGATCGAGTGCAATTTCACCGCGCTTTAAAAGATTATCAGGGTCGTCATCGTCGTTTTGGCAAATTATAAGGGCTGCAGCCCAAATTTAGCGAAATAGCCACTGTGGGGCAGTTAAAGGACAATTTTTGATTTTTCACTTTTTATCTTAAACTCCCTGGAGCAACGGTCAAACCGCGACGAGAAGGCCGTTTGTGATCTTGTCGATTTCCCCAATACGGTAATCCGTAAATCGGCCAGAGCTAGACTTTTTCCCCGACTAAAATAAAATAGGGGGGAGAATAACTATCGACGATAAGCAGTTTTAAGATTATGGGATTCTTTGACTCAGAAGTGGTTCAACAGGAAGCTAGACAGCTATTTGAGGATTACCAGTCTCTCACACAACTGGGCAGCGAGTACGGGAAATTCGATCGAGAGGGTAAAATAATCTTTATCGATAGGATGGAGGAGTTAATGGAACGCTACAAGATATTTATGAAGCGTTTCGAGTTATCTGAGGATTTTTCCGCCCAAATGACCGTAGAACAGCTAAAAACCCAATTAGGTCAATTTGGTATGACTCCGCAAATGATGTTCGACCAAATGCAGCAAACCCTTGAGCGGATGAAGGCAGAAATTCGCTAAAATTGCCGATATTTATCGGGTATTGGCTGTCTTCTGCCCGATATACTCTCTCGCTGTTTACTGCTCGGAAAATTGGGGTTTCTGCGGGTTTTCGAGAACGATGATCTAATAATTTTAACTAGGTTAGCTGATGAACTCCAGGCCAGATTCAGAAGAAAATATTGAGCCACCTCAGTATAGTGAAAAAACTAACCGCATTCAGGCAATCAGTCAACTGATTAAGGCGATCACCCCGTTAATTTGGGCTATAGTTGTTCTAGTGGTTATCGTGCCTCTTTTAGGGAAAATTTGGCTAGGAACTGCCAGCAATGAACCGTTAAAAACTAAGGTTGCTACCGAAACTAACCTAGAGATTCCCATCACTATACCCGAAAAATCTAACAGTAAAATCGATCAAGAAATTAGCCAAGCTTTACAGACAGCGAGAGCCAATTCTCAAAGCTTTGCCCTAGGAGAAATTGAGGGATGGGTGGAGGAGTTGATGACACGAGTAGATCAGGGTTTTTTGCCTTGGTATTTTAACTATTTCAATCAAAAACAATTTGAGGGTAAGGCCTTTTTAAGCGGATTATACTCCTCGATCGCTCACTGGGTCAATACAGATAATCTACCCCCGGAACAGGTGGTGGCAGAAAATTTGACCAAAACTATTCAAACCGAGTTTACTAAACGGGTAATTCGTCCCCAAGAAGCACAATTACGTCTAGAGAGAATTACTAGGGATGCTGTTAATTTATATGTCAATAATTTAAGCAATGAATTAGAGAATATTCAGGCCAGTTATCAAATTCCCCAAGGTAAATGGGATCGTTATCTTAGCGATATAGCCATAACAATTCAAGATACCGAGGGCAATATTTCTAACACATCAATTAAACTTTTAGTCGGTGGTGCCACTGCTTTGGGAGTTAAATCTCTGATCCCAGTGATGAAAGTGGGCAGCACAGTTTATTTGTCCCTAGCGGGAAAAACGGGGGCGAAAATTGCCACTAAAACCGGTGGAGCAGTAGCGAGTAGTTTTGGGGCAGAATTAATCGATCCAATCGTGGGAATTGGTTTGATAGTTTGGGATTTATGGGACTATCAGCACACGGTAAACATTGAAAAACCGATTCTGCGGGATGCCATTTTTAATTATTTACAAGAAGTCAAATACGATCTAGTCAATGATCATCAGGGTAGCGTCCTTTCGTCTATTTATCAAATTGAAACCAGTGTCAATAAATCCCTAGGCAGAACCTAAATAAAATCATCAAATTCTAACTACGCCACCGTAAAATTTGTGCTTTAATGGGGTTGACAAAATCCCGCTTTTCTGCTTGAGATTTTTCGTATTCTTGTTTGAGGCGATAATACCATTTAGCCTGGGTATCGGCATCATCAATTAACATCAAAGCTGGATGATAACTAAGTCCTTCCTGTTGTTTAATTACCACATCGCGATCCTGTTTGAGGAATTGTAGAGTTAAATAGCGCAAAAGAGGGGTTAAAAATGCCAACCAAGGAATCGTATAGTATAAACTTTGATGGACTTCGCAGTGATTTTCATCGATGGGAGTAATTGCCGTAAAAGCACAGGCCAAATAGCGATCGCCTCGTAGTATTTCTGTACGCACCGAGGGCAATTCAAAAACGATTTCAATCGATACTTTATTACCCAAAATTTTATAGGGTTTCGCACTTACAGGCATATCATAGGGAGCAAGACGAAAACCGAGGGGAACAGGTTCGTATTGTTTTTCCTTGACCCGAAATTTGCGCGGACCGCTGCGCCACCACCAAGAAGTATGAACGTAGGGACCGTGGGCCGGATCCATCAATCCCACCACTGCATGGTCAATATTGCAGTCAAAAGTGATAGTTTCGGCTATTTTGGGGGTAAGTTTGCCAAAATCGGCAATAGTCGGCACAGGGGGCAGATTTTCTCGATTAATTTCTCTTTTTGAGTCTGCCGGAATAAACACCCAAATATGACCTTGTATTTCACGACAGGGATAACTGGTGACACAAATTCTGCTAATATCAAGGCGATCGTGTTCCGTTAATGAGGGGATCTCAGAACAAACGCCATCGCTAGTGTTAAATTTCCAGCCATGATAGCAACAGTACACCCCATCTCCTTCAATCCAACCATGGTGCAGCGGAATGCCACGATGGGGGCAAATATCCCGCAATGCGAACACTTCTCCATCCTCTCTCCTACCGACAACAATCGGTTCACCTAGCATTTTTTTGGCCATTAGCTGACCGGGTTTAAGTTTATTTGCCGGTGTGGCCACATACCAAAAGTCGCGCAGTAAGCTAGTCATAGGGTTTCTCTGGAGAGCTTCGATCGTTCATCCTATCATCAGAGATGAAGGTTATGATCGGGACTAGGGCAGATAATTTATGGACGTAACTGGATTCGAACCAGTGACCCCATCGATGTCAACGATGTACTCTAACCAACTGAGCTATACGTCCGCACGGATTGCTATTATAACACGATTGCTTCTAATTAGGCAAGCCCCTAGTCAATAAATTGATAGCCAATTAACTTATAAATTAACTTGGCAGTGGTAAATTCCGAGACCACCGAATCACTAATCGGGGCCAATTCCATCACATCGCAGCCAATCACCTGATGAGTTTGGAAAAGACGACGGAGAAAGCCTAGGGTTTGATGCCAACTTAACCCCCCCGGTTCAGGTGTTCCCACCCCCGGAATTAAAGCCGGATCTATGCCATCCACATCTATAGTTAAAAATACCTTCTCGGTGGTAATTTTGGCGATCGCTTTTTCGATCCAATCCGCATCCCTGGCGATATCTCGATCCCAAACCACGGGAATCTGCTGTTTAGCGATTAATTCGGCTTCTTCTCGACAAATAGCCCGAATTCCCACGGGTAAGGTCGGTAAACCCATTTCTAACACCCGACGCATCACACAGGCATGGTTATGGTGGGAGCCTTCGTACTCAAAACGCATATCGCCATGGGCATCAATTTGAACCACAGTAAAAGGTTCCGATAAAGCTTGTCGATAAGCTATTACTACTCCCGTAGTAATAGCGTGTTCACCCCCGACGGCGACGACAAATTTATCATCGGCAATTAAACGCGAAACTGTAGCTGTGGTGACGGCTAACATCTCCTCGGCGGACAATTGCGGTTGCTGACGGGTATCGGCGATCGCATCATGGGTATAGATGCCCACTTCTAAACAGGTTTCCCTCTTAAGTTCCTCGTCATAGGCTTCCAATTGTTGGGAAGCGGTAATCACCGCCGCCGGTCCAGTTTCACAACCCTTGCGATAGGTGGTGGTGGCCTCGTAGGGAATCGGCAGGATCACGGCCTTAGCTGTGGCGTAAGTGGCGATCGCTTCACTCCCTAAAAACTGTTCGCTACCGGTGGCGCAAGACAATAACATGGGCAAGTCACAGAAAATTTTAGTTTAGCCTTCTATTGTAAATATTTTGACTATTTTTGTCTATCTCAACTGACTCCAAACGTATCTACTACAATGGCAGAAAACCCTTATCCATCAATGGATACATCCCTCGATTTCTCGATCAAGATTGGTTTCCTGCGGGCGATAATCTGGAAATATAGCCATCAGTTGGGCTGCTTCATACTGCTGTAACAAAAAACAATTATCCCCCGATAGCGATCGCTAAAGGTCGAATAATTATAAATTTTTGTCAAGGGGTGCGGTCAGATATAGGAGTCATCGCTAGAATGAGCCTAGTTGTCAGGAATTTAGTTAAACAAGGTTTTTGGCAATAGGCTAATCTGGCTAACAAGCTTTTGGGGGTGATATAGGGAAAAGTTCTGGTGATAGTTGACCCATATCGTTACGATGCAGAGTTTTATAGAGAAAGTTTCCGTTTTTGACCTTTATTAAGGAGAGCTAAATGTCCGAAGTAACTATTCAAGGGCTTGATAGAAGTGATCTCAATGAGGTGGAGAATCATGCTCTAGATATACTGCTTAACCTCCCGTTGGCTAATTTCAATCAGATTAAGCAAAGGCTAGAACTGGATGTCCCAGGAGTAGTAGGGCGAACTACTTTAGATAAGTTCATTGCCTTCTGCCAGCAAAAAGGTTTGGACTTATCTGAAGCTGGTGTAAATGCCTTCAAAGCTGCTAACGGTCTTGGTAATACTGGTCTCCTTCGAGGTGTGATTGGTCCTCAAACGGCAGGTATTTACTTTGATGTTCTGATGTCCGTAGCTCCTCCACCCAGTGGAGGAAGAAGGATTAACGATGCAGGACTGGAACTTGTAAAAGAATTTGAAGGTTTACATAGCCGAACCTTCCGATCGGGTCCGCGTCGAGGTCAGCTTGTGCCTAATGGCGGTGTAACAGCTTATTTCGATCCTGTAAGAGTGCCAACAATAGGCTGGGGGAATATAGACTCAGTAACAGCTAGGGACGTTGACGTTAAAGTTATTACTCTCCTTGAGGCAGAGAATCTGCTGAGGTCTGATTTAGCGAGTGCTGAAGATGCGGTGAGTGATCTAATCACAGTTCCTCTAAATGACAATGAGTTTTCTGCTTTAGTCAGTTTTACCTTCAACCTTGGTGCAGGTGCGCTTCAAGACTCGACTTTACGTAAACGTTTAAATCGAGGGGACAATCGTGTAAGTATTGCCAATGATGAATTTAGAAAATGGGTGCTGGCTGGTGGCAGAGAATTGCCAGGTCTTGTTCGGAGAAGAAAAGCTGAACGAGATTTGTTCTTGAGCTAAATACAACAGGGAGCATCTCATTTATGCAAGTGAGTAATTATACTTATCCATAAAACTGGTTTCTAGCAATGATGGTGGTGTTCATGATAATCATGCTCACATTGATATAGAAACACCCCAACTCTAAGACCTTTTTGAGCGCGAACTCTATAGCGTAAGAATCACTCATTGCATCATTCAACTTTTATGGAGAAATCAGCTATCGCCGTAGGGTGCGTTCCCTAATGCAACTTCTACCGCTCCACAGATCGATTTTTGGGGAACGCACCATGCACATTGATTGAAGTTGTAAGTCTAGGCGTTGCAGAATCAAGGTATGATACTAAATCCGTTGAGTACAGGCGGCTCTCCCAGGTTTGGTGGGTAAAATGTATTCTAAGATACATTCCTCCTAGCGAGGGGTTGGAATGAACCACAGAGACACAAAGGACACAAAGATCGATCGCTTCTATGGTAAGTTAAGCTGATCACACAGAACCTAGAAGAGCCTACAGGCTAGTTATGAGGAGAGGCAAAAGGCAAGAGGCAAAAGGCAAAAGGCAAAGGGGAATAAATAATCAGTTTTTAATAACCAGATTTAGTATGAATGCCAACTGTGCATCGTATCCAAAAGTTAGTTTGGGTCTAGCGGCAAGATGTAGGCAGAGTAGTCAAGTGAAGTGTCCCATGCCTGAGCCTCACCTTGTATAGAGCCGACAAATGACTTTAGGATACAATGACTGTAAAAGCTAGTAGCCAGTTGGATATATTTGTTATGGCATTAATATCCCGTGTTGTTCACAGTGATCCCGACATTCTAGGGGGAACCCCTGTTTTTGTAGGAACTCGTGTGCCGATGAGAACCCTACTTGATTATCTTGAGGCTGGTGATTCATTAGAAGTATTTCTAGACCATTTTCCCAGTGTCAGTCGAGAACAGGCGATCTCAGCCCTTGAATTAGCAAAGGAAATGTTGACAACCTATGCGAATCCTGCTTGATGAATGCGCCCCACGCCCGTTAAAGCGTGAGCTTGCCGATTACGAGGTATGCACAGTTGTTGAGATGGGATGGTCAGGGAAAAAGAACGGTGAGTTGCTGAGGCTGATGATTCAGGAGGGTTTCACGATTCTCCTCACTACAGATCAAAATTTGCGTTATCAGCAAAATTTACAGCAAACTGGAGTGGCAGTTATTGTTCTTGTAGCAACCAGCAACAAACTTTCTGACTTACTTCCCCTAATGCCAGATGCCTGTAGCGTATTAGATAAAGTCTCTCCAGGAGAAGTGATTGAAGTTGGAGGCTCCTGAAAGTTGTGTTGGCGAAAGCAGCATAACTCCGCATCCCTAGCGATATCTCGATCGCAAATCACGGGAATCTGCTGTTTAGCGATTAATTCCGCTTCTTCTCGACAAATAGCCCGAATTCCCACGGGTAAGGTCGGTAAACCCATTTCTAACACCCGATGCATCACACAGGCGTGGTTATGGTGGGAGCCTTCGTACTCAAAAAGCATATCGCCATGGGCATCAATTTGAACCACCGTAAAAGGTTCCGATCAAGCCTATTAGTAACCTTGTACTACTTCCGTGGTGATAGCGTGTTCACCCCCGACGGCGACGACAAATTTATCATCGGCAATTATTGGTTTCCTGCGGGCGATAATCTGGAAATATAGCCATCAGTTGGGCTGCTCCACACTGCTGTAACAAAAAACAATTATCCCCCGATAGCGATCGCTAAAGGTCGAATAATTGTCAGTTTTTGTCAAGGGGTGCGGTCAGATATAGGAATCATCGCTAGAATGAGCCTAATTGTCAGGAATTTAGTTACACAAGGTTTTTGGCAATAGGCTAATCTGGCTAACAAGCTTTTGGGGGTGATATAGGGAAAAGTTCTGGCGATAGTTGACCCATATCGTTACTCTGGAGAGTTTTATACAGAAAGTTGACCTATAATATGTAGTGATGTTTTCAAGAGAAGAGAAGAAAGAAATGTTATCAACACTTCTAAGTAAAGCTGTACAAAAAGCTCAAGAACTGCCAGAAGCAATTCAAGACGAACTGGCAGAGCAGTTTATTGAAGACATCGAAAATGAAATCAAATGGCAAGAAACATTATCTAAACCCCAAGACAGCTTAATTCTCAAAGAACTTGCTCAGAAAGCTATTGCGGATTCAGAAAACGGACAGACTGAAGAAATGGGATTTGATGATCTATGAAGTCGTAACTAAATCCAGATTTCGTCGGCTTATTTCAACAGCTACCAGAAAGAGTGAAAAGAACAGCCAGAAAAAATTACAAGTTATGGAAAGATAACCCAAGTCATCCAAGCTTAGAATTTAAGGAGGTCAATCAAGAAGACCAGATCTGGTCAATCAGAGTCGGTATAGGTTGGAGAGCGCAAGGGAAGAATCAAGAATAAGAATGTAATTGTTTGGTTTTGGATAGGCTCTCACCCAGAGTATGACAAATTGTTAAAGAAGTTGTGAACCAAGAAACCTAACAAATCACCGCACCCGAAATAATAGTGAAATTTTGTGAAAAAGTGCAGTCATATCTAAGAATCTTTGCTACAATTCCGGAAAGCTTCCGTGATAAGTTTCCTTAAAGGAGATTGTTTGCAGTAAGCTAATCTGGCTAACACGCTTTTGGGGGTGATATAGGGAGCTAGTATGAGTAATACTGAGATAACTGCTTATTTGGATAGGCTTTTGAAATTGTATGAGGAAAAACTTAATCGTTTTCGACTGTCGTTAGCTCTACTATTAGTCGGCACACTTGTTTTCTTCTTCCTAATTTTCTTTCCATATATAACTCTTTTGGGCAACCAAGAAGCTTGTCGAAAAAATACTCAATGTACTAAACCTGAAAAATCTAAACTAGAAGATCGCTTATCAGAAATTACAACTAGCTGGGGCAAAGTACCCATATCAACTGCTGAAGTGACTGCTCTTTTTCCAGTAGGGGTTGCTTGTGGCTTTGTTGTTGTGACAGCACAGTTACAAGGATTAACACGTCTGCGTCGAGCAATTACTCAACAATTAGAAGCTTCCAGTAATTACATAGATGTTACTTTAATCTCTTCGGGTCTAATTCCCCGCCGCTCGCGGCGTACAATAGAAAAATGAGTGAATACATCCATAAGAGCCATAATGTAAGTGTTTTGCTATATCATTTAGTGTTCCCAGCCAAATATCGTAAAGCCGTTTTCGACGAACAGGTAGATAGCTTGTTGAAAGAAGTCTGTCTAGAGATGGAAAAACGATACGAGATAAAGTTTGTAGAAATTGGAGTGGATAAAGATCATGTGCATTTTCTGGTGCAATCAGTACCGACCTATAGTGTGACAAGGATAGTGACAATGATTAAAAGTATAACGGCGAGAGAAATTTTCAAAAAGTGTCCTCAAGTGAAAAAGCAGTTGTGGGGAGGAGAGTTTTGGAGTGATGGATATTACGCAAGTACGGTAGGAAAGCATGGGGATGAAGGTATGATAGCGAGATATGTAAAAGAACAAGATAAAGAATACCTGCAGCTACACCAAAATCTACAATTGAGTCTATTTTGATTCTGATACCCCGTCCGCTTGCGGCGGGGTAGTTCATTTGCTCCTCTTCTGATTGACCCTAAAAGTGGTTGGGTAGATCGGATGGCAGGAGTAACAATACTATTATTTCCCTTTTGTGTCTTTATATACTCAAGCGTAAAAATATTAACTCGCCTTGAAGTACTTAAAAATAAGCTCCCTTATATTCAAGCTGCAAGATTTTATTATTTGATTTATTTTCTAAGTGCATTTACAGCTATTTATACCTTAGTAAGGTTATCTTTTCTTTTCCCGCGAAGAAACAAGAATGCACGTTCATGTTCATTGTGCAGAAGGAGAAGCTAAATTTTGGCTGGAACCACAAATTGAATTAGCTCGTAATTATAACCTATCTCGAAAACAACTTCAAGCGATAGAAACTATTATTGAGGAACGACAAAATGAACTTAGAAATGCTTGGACAAAACACTTCTCAAGCTGAAGTAACTCATATTTCTTCCCATGGAATATGGATTCTGGCAAACGATGAAGAAATGTTTCTTTCCTATCAAGATTTTCCTTGGTTTGAAGATGTCCCTATTAGACAAATTTTAAATATACAAGAGCCTTTTCCTAATCATTTTTATTGGCCAGATTTAGATGTAGATTTAAGCAAAGAAATTATTAAAAATCCTGAGATATTTCCCTTAAAAGCTAAATCCTAGTGCGATGCCAAAGGCACTGCGTAGCAGATCGCCGATCTTGTAGGGTGCGTTCCCTAATGCAACTTCTACCGCTCCAGCGATCGATTTTTGGGGAACACACCATGCACATTGATTGAAGTTGTAAGTCTAGGCTTTGCAGAATCAAGGTATGAATGCCAACTGTGCATCGTATCCAAAAGTTAGTTTGGGTCTAGGTTTTAAAAATCCCACAAGAGAAGATTCATATCTCAAATCAGCAACGCCATGCAACGCATTTTAACCTTCGATTCTAATTTTTTCTTTTATCGAATTAACGATTCCGAAGCATTTGATATGATCGATCTATACAATTGATAGATTTAAATGATGTTGATCATGGAATAATTCCGATTTAATCGTTTCTAACTAATAAGATTGAGATGCTCTGTTTACTCACTTAAATTAGCAGTTTCTAGCCATTTTTTACCCATTTCAATGGGAATACCGAGGGGAGGACAGAGAATTTTAATTAATTCAATTCCTCCCGTGATTAAAATGCTTCTTAGGCGAGAATTTTTCTTGATTTCTGCGTCAACTTGTGCGACAAAAGTTTGTTTTTCAATTTCGGTATTAGTGGGATAAGTTTGGGTGAGTTGGCTGATAAGTTGTTGGATTTCTTGGGTGGCTTCGGCTAAATTTTGGGGTGTGGCGTAATTATGAATAATGCCATCACCCTGTTCAATAATTTGCACGTTTTGGGGTTGAACAATGTTGTATTTAGAGCCTTGAGTATTTTCTGACATAGGTGTTTCTGAAGTTAAGTTATTTATTAACACTATAGCATCCATAATAGAGGATTGAACATCGAGATCATTTTCTGCTTCTAAGGCCTGACATAGGAGAGGAATTATTGATTCATTACCCATTTTTCCAAAACATTCAGCGGCTTTTTTTCGCATTTGAGCATCGGAATGTTTTAGCCTTTTAGAAAAAGTTTCGATAACTATCCGCAAATATTCAGGATTTAGTGTCATTCTAGCTTAGATTTTAGCGTAATTTGAGCCGATTTTGCCTATAGCATCGGTGGCACTAAGACGCACACTATCTTCTTCGTCAGATAAAGCATTAATTAAGGCAGGAATAGCTTCTTCTAAACCAATTTCTCCGAGGGATTTTGCCGCATTTGTTCGTACTTCAGGAGATGGATCTTGTTGTAATGCTTTTATGAGACAGTTGATCGTTTTTTCAGAGCTAATTTGTCCTAATGCTTCTGCTGCACTACTGCGAATTTTATCGTTAGGTTCTTCTAATGCTTTAATTAGTGCCTTAATCGATTTTTCAGAGTTAATTTGTGCTAACCCATGTCCAGCAAAATAGACTATTTGAATGTCTTTATCTTTCAATGAATTAACTAAGGGAGGAATAGCATCTTCAGAGCAAGTTTTTCCGAGAGATTGTACAGCGGACAGACGAACAGATGGTTCTGGATCGTGGTTTAATAATTCAATGAGATGTAAAATGGCTTGAGTTCCACCAATTTGACCGAGGGCTTCTGCTGTTGCTGTACGGATAGTAGGATTAGAATCGGTGAGGGTAGATACTAATTTAGGGATAGCGACTTCACTGCTAATTTTCCCTAAAGCCTGGATGACTTTTAAGCGAACATTGATGTGGCTGTCATCTAAATGATTAGCTAAGGCTGGGATAGCAGTTTCTTCTCCAATTTTTCCCAATGATTCTGCGGCTTTAGCGCGAATTTCGGGGTGGTTATCATCTAATTTTTTAGCGATGGCGCTAATTGCTATTTGGGTGTAACTAGGTGTTTGAATCATAGATTGCTTTGGTTCATCACATCAAGTATAGTGTATTTTTAATCTTTTTCCCCTGTTCGTAGTGACGACTTCAGTCGTCCCTGATTATAACTGTACTTTATAAGCAGGATTTGGTATAACTACATCAATTGATTCTCCCTCAGAATCAAAAATCTCTAAAACATAACCTTCTTCACCTCCAGTAGGATGGGGAACAATATCAACGAGAGTTCCTACCTCTCCTTTTTTCAGATTGTATTCTGGAAAGTCGCAGTTTAAAGAAACTTCTTGATAGAGTTTAGTCATTTATTTTATTCATTCCGAGTTGTTTTTTAGCATCTTCCCAAGTAATTCTTTGTCCTGATTGATCCTGTTGAATCGCTTCAGATAGGATTTCGGTAAACTCTTTGTCTTGTAAAATATCAAGAGTTTCTAACCAAGATTCAATTTGAGCATAATTCAGGGCCACCATAATGGGTTGACCTTCTTTGGTAATAATAATAGGTTCGTCAGTCATTTGCTCAGACCATTCAACCAGCTTTTGTCCTGTTTCAGTAATGTTTAGATATTTAGTCATGTCAGCAATTAAAATTTATCAAAAAAATCGGGTTTAAAACCTCGCCTTTTAAAGCGAAAAGTTTTCGGTATTTCTGCAAATCTGAGATGCACCCGCTTAAGCACAACTACGAACTAGAATCCTGAATCTGTCCATCACCTTTTTCAATAATCTGGACGTTTTTGGCATGGATAGTATATTTAGATTCTGACTTGACTGGAGATTGATTAGATAATTTTTGACCATCCTCTGCAAGTTTAGTTTCTACTTTTTGAATCATAGCTGCAAATTCCGATTGGCGGTGTAAGTCGATATTGAGAAGATTCATATCCTTAAGAATGTTGGTTAGATTATCAATATTGCCCCTGATTTCATCATATAAGTTTAATGTCGCCATGATACTATGAGTTTTAGCTAAATCAATTTCTTTGTATTTTGCTTGTAGTTTTGCTTTTTCGTCTTCCCAATATTTCAGGTAGTCTATGCGCTCGAAGTCTTTATGAATTCTGGCATCTGGTAAAATAATCGGGAATATTCTTTGATAAAAGTCACCATTTCTGGCAATTTCTACTAATTCAAACATACAGTTTTCTGATTTTAAGTATCTATCGCTGATGACGACGACGACACATTTCCCCTGTCCAATTTGCTGCATGAAGTTTTTGATGGAGTCTTTATAGCTGGTGTGGGTTTTATCCCGAATAATCTCAATTCCTTTAGCGGCAAATGCTTGGACGAGTTGATTAGCCATTTCGTTGCTGTCTTCTTGCCAGTTGTAGGAGATGTAAACTTGTTGATTCATGGGTTGGGAGAGGGGGTGATAGTATTTAAGTTTGTTTTGAATTATTTCTAGTGCTTCTCTAGCTAATGTGACAGAATCAGGATTTTTCAGGCATTTGATAAGTTCAGTCATCGCTGTTTCTGTGCCAATCTTACCCAAAGCCTCGACTGCGTTCCAATAAACATCCTCATCATAGTCTTCTAAAGCCTTGAGTAACCCCGGAATCGCTGTTTCCGAGCCAATCTTACCCAAAGCCTCGGCTGCCTTCCCACGAACATACCCATTCTCATTAGAGTCTTCTAAAGCCTTAAGTAACTCCGGAATGGCTGTTTCTGAGCCAATATTACCCAAGACGAAGGCTGCGTTCCTACCAGACCAATCCCAATCATAAGAGTCTTCTAAAGCCTTGAGTAACTCCGGAATGGCTGTTTCTGAGCCAATTTTACCCAAAGCCTCGGCTGCCTTCATACGAAGATACTGATCAGAGTCTTCTAAAGCCTTGAGTAACCCCGCAATGGCTGTTTCTGAGCCAATTTCACCCAAAGCGAAGGCTGCCTTCCAACGAACATACTCATCAGAGTTTTCTAAAACCTTGAGTAACTCCGGGATGGCTGTTTCTGTGCCAATCTTACCCAAAGCCTCGGCTGCCTTCCCACGAACATCTTTTTTAGAGTGTTCTAAAGCCTTGAGTAACCCCGGAATGGCTGTTTCTGAGCCAATCTTACCCAAAGCCTCGGCTGCGTTCCAACGAACCAACACACCAGAGTCTTCTAAAGCCTTGAGTAACCCAGGAATGGCTGTTTCTGAGCCAATATTACCCAAAGCCTCGGCTGCGTTACTACGAACATACCAATCAGAGTCTTCTAAAGCTTTGAGTAATCCCGGAATGGCTGTTTCTGAGCCAATTTCACCCAAAGCCTCGGCTGCGTTCCTACGAACATCATAATCAGAGTCTTCTAAAGCCTTGAGTAACCCCGGAATGGCTGTTTCCGAGCCAATATTACCCAAAGCGAAGGCTGCGTACCCACGAACAACCCCATCAGAGTCTTTTAAAGCTTGACTTAACTCATTAATAACTTGATTAGACTTTGTTAATCCCAATAACTCCACCTTAAACCGTTTCGGTACATCCAACCCAAGCACTAACCCCACTGTCTGCTTTTGAAACTTAAAGTTGACTTCTCCTGCTAACCTTGCTCCTAGTTTTAAATCAATCTCTAACCCTAATTTAACCACCCGTTTTGCTTGGGTTTCATTATCCAATAACCCCAGCAGCAACGCCATAGGTTCCGTCCATTTGAGATAATTCAAATAGTCCCACTGTAACTGCTCATCACTGAGATGGGGTAACTTTTTCTTTAATTCCTCAGCCGTGTAATACTCTTGAATCAGTTGATGGCGAAAAGCAATTTTATCATTACCTTCTAGGTGAATTAGATGATATTTCAATAAATCCTTTAACCACTGCTTACTGTAATATTCTGGGAATCCTTTATTTTTGATAAATTTGCTTAATTCTTCCTCTGCTTCTGTTCGGGAAATGGCCACCTGAATCTCAGTTTTTGACTCCCCTTGGGTCATTTTCCACGCTAATACTTGCAGCAATTCTCGCCACCAATCCCGGGATTCTTGGTAAGTAGTAACATCTGCTTTTAATTTCTTGTCATAAATTCCTGTAAAAATCTGGAAAACTAAGCCCAAATTAGCAGGAATTTTGTTCTGATTATTATCAAAAACTGAACAAAGCATCCACAAAAGCAGGGGGGTTTCTGCCAATTCCTTGAGACGATTTCCCAACTGTTTAAGCATTTCTTCGCCTTTTTCAGGCAAATAGGCCTTGACAAAATCCCGCATCTGTGGTTCAGTCAGGGGGAGCATTTCCAGCTTTTTTTCAATGTTTAAGTCGTCGCTGCCTAAATCCCTTGTAGTGAAAATCATCGAAATTTCTGCATACTGCTGGCGAAAGTTTTTTAAATCTCGTCGTGCAGGATCTGAGGGCAATTCATTGATACCATCAAATAATAATAATGGTCTAAAATTATGATTTTCTAACAGCCAACTTTCTAGGGTATTACTATCAATAATTAATTTATGGCGTTTCAGGAATTGTAAAATTAAATCAAGAATTGAGGTTTCATACAAGCGTAATTCGATGAGAATGGGAATTTGAATGATTTTAGCCTGACTTTGTTGATTTAGGCGCAAGCTTTGGGCCTCTACGGATTCTTCTAATAATAATCTGGCTAAAGCGGTCGATTTTCCTGAACCGGGACGACCTTTTAAAAGAACGTGAACGTGATTAGCGGCATACTTGCGTAAACCATCTAAAACTGTGAATCTTTCGGTTTTTTCTGGTCTTTCTGGTCTTTCCTGCGGGTTTTCCCGTTCTTTTTCAATCGTCTGCACCCATAAATCCCTTAGCAAAGGTGCAGTTTTCGACGGGCGTGTTTTTCCCTCTACGTCCGTGAGGGTGTAAAATGTCTCCCACTGGGCGTACTTTTCCGAGATTGATTCGAGATAGGGAGTCCAGTCAATCATTGATGCTGTCTGTTAGTTCGAGAAGAAACCCTGATTAAACTTGCGGCTCTCTTGGATTTGGTGGGTAAAATGTATTCTAAGATACAGTCCTCCTAGCGAGGGGGTGGAAGGAACCACAAAGACACAGAGGACACAAAGGAAAGATCGATCCTATAGTTAAGTTAAGCTGATCACACAGAACCTAGAAGAGCCAACTTCTAATATTTTAATTGTAGGCTAAGAAGATTTGGTCATGACTTACAAGATAGAATCGGAGTAGAGGTTATCTTATTTTTGTTTTCCTAATTGTTGGGCCTTATAAAAAGTTTCTAAACTGTCACTATCCCCGACAAAACGCCAGTGCCAAGGTTCATAACTAATACCCTGGGGATTATTTTCGGGGAAAGATAACTCGAAACTATACTGAGCGGCGTTATTTTGCAACCAACGAAAAGCGGCAGTATTAGCAAAACTAAGATTTAAATTCGTTGCGGGAGTGCGACCATCGCCAATATCGATCGCATAACCGGTATGATGTTCGCTGTAACCCGGAGGTGCGCTCACTTCTGCTCGTTTGCGGGTTTCCTGATTGCGTTGTTTTTTAACTTCAAAAAAGAGCTTTTCTTGGGTTGCTTTCGATCGAAATGCGGAAATCGGCATTAAAATCACCCCCGACCTTCTCGCGTCACTCTGCATCTGGATAAAAGCCTTGGCTGCTGCTTTCCTTAAACGCATACCACCATCCCCAGTAATAGGGGCTAATTCCGTCTCTGGAGCCTCTTGATAGGGTAAATGACCTAGAATGTTCTCAATGGGGCTAGGAGTGGCTTTAATCAGGGGGGAGGGGTTAATAACCGGTTTTTTTACGGTAGCAGGGGGACGATTCAAGACTGCTATGGCAATTAGGCCGGTTCCCACCAGAGCAAGTAAACCGCTTGCGATCGCTATAAGACCATTAGGATTAGTAGTTTTTCTGTACTGGCTGTCCCGCAAAGCTTCGGGAATATCATCGATCGGTTTCACGGTTTACTTGCCCTCCTGCACGATAATTACATTATTCCCCGGCCACTCCATCTTGACGAGCAGCGTGTTGAACGGCGGCGGCCACAGCCGTAACTACACGACTATCAAAAACCGAGGGAATAATATTCTCTCGATCAAGATTAGCAGGATTGATCAAAGAAGCGATCGCTTTGGCCGCTTCCAGATACATATTATCGGTGATGGCCCTAGCGCGACAGTCCAAGGCCCCGCGAAATAATCCGGGGAAAGCGAGAACGTTATTAATCTGATTGGGATAATCACTGCGTCCGGTAGCCACCACGGCCACTAAATCATTGATTAATTCCGGTTGAATTTCGGGAATCGGATTAGCCATGGCAAAGACGATCGCATTTTTAGCCATTCCCTTAACCATTTCGGGAGTCAATACCCCCGGTGCGCTCACTCCCAAGAAAACATCAGCGCCTTTAAGAGCATCCCCTAGCTTACCACTGGCAGCCACGGCCCAAGCTTGTTTTTCTGGGGTTAAATCGTCCCGGTTTTGGGAGAGGATACCAAGGGAATCACAGAGGGTTATATCTGTAGCTCCTGCGGTTTTAAAGAGAGTAGCGATGGCGATACCCGCTGCACCTGCACCATTAATGACGATTTTGGCTGTATCAAGCGATTTTTTGACTAATTTGAGGGCATTAATCAGGGCAGCCAGGGAAACGATCGCTGTACCATGTTGATCATCGTGGAAAACGGGAATATTTAATTCCGCTCGCAGACGTTTCTCAATTTCAAAACAGCGTGGAGCGCCGATATCCTCTAGGTTAATACCCCCAAAAACCGGAGCGATTCTTTTGACGGTTGCGATGATTTCTTCGGGGTCTTGGGTGGCTAAACAGATGGGAAAAGCATCAATTCCGGCGAATTCCTTGAATAACATCGCTTTCCCTTCCATTACTGGTAGGGCAGCCTCTGGCCCGAGATTTCCTAATCCTAATACCGCGCTACCATCGGTCACTACAGCGACGGTGTTACCCTTGATGGTCAATGAGTACACTTGTTCGGGTTCGTGGGCGATAGCGGTGCAGATGCGACCAACTCCGGGGGTGTAGGCCATGGCCAGGTCATCTTGGGAGGTGAGGGGAATACGACTTTCAATGGAGATTTTACCCCGACGATGGAGATCGAAGGTGCGATCGGAAACTTTGAGCAGTTTAACATCCGGTAGAGCTTTAACCGCAGCGATAATCTGTTCCGCTTGGTCGGTACTAGCGGCATCAACCATAATCTCGCGGGTGCTAATCTTTAAATTGCGTTCGATCAGAGAAATTTGCCCTAAATTCCCCCCGACATCGGCGATCGCATTGAGGACAGAAGCGAAGGTTCCCGCTTGATTGGGGATTTCTATCTTGAGACTTAAACTATAGCTAGGATTGGGCGTTAAATGAACCATGCTGAAGGCTTCCAATACTGATAAATATTGATTATCTTCTATCTGTGAAGGACTTTGGTATCTAATCGTGCAGTTTCTTTAGCTATTATGATATCTGTGGTCATAATACCAGTGGGAGCGAGGGAGTCACACTAGATACTGTTTAAAAGGTGTGGGGTGTGGGGTGTGTAGGGTGTGGGGTGTGGGGT
>NZ_JADEVX010000239.1:0-5413 GCF_015207925.1 Microcystis sp. LEGE 00066
AGAGGGAATGCTATCCATCTCGGAATGGTTGGCAAAATCCTCCAGTGTTTTTACTAAGAGTTGTCAAACAATCCGAAACTGGTTTGGAGAAATAATTAGTTATTTCGAGCGAAGGACAACGAATGGGGTGGTCGAGGGAATCAACAATAAACTTAAACTAATAAAACGGAGAGGCTATGGCTTTAGAAACTTTCGGAATTTTTGGGTTAGAAGTATGTTATCTTGGCATCTTGTCTGTTGATTTAGCATAAAGAGTAACGAAGAGCCAAATAAAATATTTAAGGTTTTATCTAAGCAATTAGGATTAGAAGAAAAAGAGCTTAATAAATCTAATTTTCGTTGGACTATCGAAAAAGCAGTTAATTCCCAACTTTTTACAATACTAAATAAAAATATTAATTATTGTATAAATTCTACTCAAACTGATACCATTAGACCGATTGAAAATAAAGAAAAGTTTCCCTCAGAAACATTATTTCATGATTTAAGTTTAGCTCCAAAGATAAACCCTAATTTCTGTGATCGCATTTCAGAATTAGAAATCTTAACACAGAGAATATTAATCGAAAAAAAGCCTTTAATTTCCGTATTAGGATTGAGTGGAATTGGGAAAACTACCTTAGTTAGGCATTTTGTGGAATTAAACTTAGAAAACTTTGAAGTAGTTATTTGGCAAAATCTAAAAATATCCAATTGTTTAGACACAATTATTACTGATATTTTCACTAAAATCAATACGGATTTTATCTTAAATAATCACGATGAATTGACTTTATTTTTAAAATTATTGCAACAGAAAAAGTGTTTAATTATTTTTGACAACGTACAGGAATTATTTAGCGAGGGTGAATTAGCAGGGCAATATCAAACTAAACATAAGGAGTATCAAAAATTTTTCTCAATAATTACTAACGAAATCGAACATCAAAGTAGTTTAATTTTAATTAGTCAAGAGCGATGTTCAGAGATGTATTATTCAGATGAAAAATTAGATTTGCTTGAATTACAAGGTTTAAATAATCGAGCAATCCTCAATAATTTAGGTTTAGAAGATGAAGAAAGTTGGTTAAAATTAGCTCAGTTATACGAAAGAAACTTATCTTATTTAAAAGATATTGCTGTTTTAATTAAAGATGTTTATCATGGTTGTGTCAGTGAGTTTTTACAAGATGAAAATATTGCTATTACGGCAAAAATAAAGGAAAGTTTAGCTACGATAATTAAGAGATTATCGCCCATTGAAAAACAAATTATTCAAGCCTTAAGCAACCTAGAAAAAGATTGTTCAAGAAATGAATTAAAATCAAGTTTAGATTTGTCAGGGGATGACTTTAATGAACTACCCCGCCGCAAGCGGACGGGGTATCAGAATCAAAATAGACTCAATTGTAGATTTTGGTGTAGCTGCAGGTATTCTTTATCTTGTTCTTTTACATATCTCGCTATCATACCTTCATCCCCATGCTTTCCTACCGTACTTGCGTAATATCCATCACTCCAAAACTCTCCTCCCCACAACTGCTTTTTCACTTGAGGACACTTTTTGAAAATTTCTCTCGCCGTTATACTTTTAATCATTGTCACTATCCTTGTCACACTATAGGTCGGTACTGATTGCACCAGAAAATGCACATGATCTTTATCCACTCCAATTTCTACAAACTTTATCTCGTATCGTTTTTCCATCTCTAGACAGACTTCTTTCAACAAGCTATCTACCTGTTCGTCGAAAACGGCTTTACGATATTTGGCTGGGAACACTAAATGATATAGCAAAACACTTACATTATGGCTCTTATGGATGTATTCACTCATTTTTCTATTGTACGCCGCGAGCGGCGGGGAATTAGACCCGAAGAGATTAAAGGATTACAATCTTTACAAAAAAGATATTTATTAACTAAAATTCAAGAGTCAGAAATCTTGTTTAATCTATCTCCTGTGTTTAAAAAATATATCAAAGATACAGGTATCTAGATAAGCGGTGGTTATCATCATTTTTTACCTCAAGAACTTTGCACTAACCCGATGTCTAAATTGGTTAAAATACTTGCATATCCCTCTTGATCAGGATAGGCAATTCGTAACTGCCGATAAGCATCCCGTAGCCTAGTGTAATACCATTGCCGTGTCAGAAAATCATCTTGGGCAGCCTGTCGTCGCAAAGCTTCCACTAGAGATTGTTCTGCGCTTCAATCGTGTTCTACCATAGAACGACTGGGATAAACACCTCAGCATTGAGCTTACCGCTATGGGACTTGATCGCATTTTTCTCTCAGAAGTTCGCCCTCCTCTGCTAAGATGATAATGATTATCGTTTTAACTGGCAATGGTCAATCAAATTAGGCATCCTCTAACAGAAAGCCCCGTTATCGAAGACGATTCGCAAAAACTCTTAAAAATACGCCATACTTGCGCCCATATCTTAGCGATGGCTGTACAAACTCTCTTTCCTGAAACCAAAGTCGCTATTGGTCCCTGGACAGAAACGGGATTCTACTACGATTTCGATCGCCAAACACCCTTTACCCCCGAAGATTTGGAGAAAATAGCGGCAGAAATGGGGCGAATTATCGGGAAAAACCTGCCAATTATCCGAGAAGTGCTGGAAAGAAGCGAAATTACCGCAGAAATCGAGCGCCTTAATCAACCCTACAAAAAGTTAATTTTAGAGAGAATTCCCCCAGATGAAACCATTACCCGTTATTTTATCGGTAGTCCGGACGCAGGACGGAGCGATCGAGAACCCTCGTTAATTGATGGCGCTGTTTCTCCCCCAGAAGAATTTTGGTGGGATCTGTGTGCGGGACCCCATCTCAACTCGACGGGGGAAATTAACCCGAATGCTTTCGTCTTGGAGAGTGTAGCGGGTGCTTATTGGCAAGGAGATGAAAAACAGCCGCAATTACAGCGAATTTACGGCACAGCTTGGCAAACCCCCGCAGAATTACAAAATTATCTCCAACAAAAAGAAGAAGCGCAGCGACGAGATCATCGCAAATTGGGACAAAAATTAAAATTATTTAGCATCCAAGAAGATGCCGGTGGCGGTTTAGTTTTTTGGCATCCCCGGGGTGCAACAATGCGTTATTTAATCGAAGATTATTGGCGCCAAGCTCATTTAGAAGCGGGTTATCAATTTCTTTATACTCCCCATCTAGCTAATTTAGATCTGTGGAAAACTTCTGGACATTGGGACTTTTATCGCGACAATATGTTTGAGGCGATCGAGTTAGAACAGCAAAGCTATCAAATTAAGCCGATGAATTGTCCTTTTCATGTTTTAACCTATCAAAATGACCTGCATTCCTATCGAGAATTTCCCCTAAGATGGGCAGAATTAGGCACAGTTTATCGTTACGAGAGATCGGGGGTTTTACACGGATTAATGCGGGTGCGAGGTTTTACCCAAGATGATGCTCATATTTTTTGTTTGCCCGAACAAATTGCCGCAGAGATTCTAGGAGTTTTAAATTTAACCGAGAAAATTCTCTCCGATTTTGGCTTTACTAATTATCAGATAAATTTATCGACTCGTCCCAGTAAATCCGTGGGTAGCGATAGTGTTTGGGAATTGGCAACCGCAGCTTTAATTGAGGCCTTAAATGCTAAAAAGTGGGATTATATTGAGGATCAGGGAGGTGGGGCTTTTTATGGTCCTAAAATTGATATAAAAATTCAAGATGCGATCGGTAGAATGTGGCAATGTTCCACGATTCAGGTCGATTTTAACTTGCCAGAACGCTTTGATATGCAATATGTCGCTAGGGATGGTAGTCGGGAAAGACCGATTATGATTCATCGAGCTATTTTTGGCTCTTTGGAAAGATTTTTTGGTATTTTAATCGAGAATTATGCGGGAGATTTTCCTCTCTGGTTAGCACCTATTCAAGTCCGTTTATTACCCGTTAGTGATGAACAGCAGCATTATGCTTTAGAGGTAGCAGTGCAGTTAAAACAAGCTGGTTATCGAGTGGAAATCGATAAAAGTGGTGAGCGTTTAGGCAAACAAATTCGTACAGGAGAACTGGAAAAAATCCCTGTCTTAGCTGTGATTGGAAAACGAGAAGTTAGCAGTAAAACTCTAAGCATTCGCACTCGACAAGGGGGAGATTTAGGTTCGATGACGCTGGCAGATTTATTAGAAAAAATGCAAACGGCGATCCTATCTAAAACTAATCTCTGAAGCTTTTGTATAAACCAGCAATTAGTGGATATCGATCCCCTCCAAGCGAATTTAACAGGGTTGAGAAAAGCCTATTTTCTGCCAATTAATTAACTTACAAGTGGGTTAGCTGCCATGAGTTCTTTGATAATTCCCCTCTCCGATTCCCTCCCTTGTTTACCTAAATCGGGAATGCCTGTGACGATTATTACGGGTTTTTTAGGGAGTGGAAAAACCACCTTACTCAATCATATTCTTGACAATAAAGAAGGGTTAAAAGTTGCCGTCTTAGTCAATGAGTTTGGGGATATTAATATTGATTCTCAATTGCTTGTTTCCATCGATGAAGATATGGTAGAATTGAGTAATGGCTGTATTTGTTGTACGATTAATGATAGTTTAATTGAGACAGTCTATCAGGTCTTAGAAAAAGAAATACCCGTGGACTATCTAATTATTGAAACCACAGGATTAGCCGATCCTTTGCCAATTATCCTCACTTTCTTAGCCACGGAATTAAAATATCTGACTCGCTTAGATTCTATTATTACCCTCGTGGATTCTGAAACCTTTACTGCCGATCATTTTGATAGTAATATTGCCCTTAGTCAAATTCGTTATGGTGACGTGGTAATTCTCAATAAAATAGATCGAGTCAGTCCCAAGAAATTAGATGATTTAGAAAAGTTTATTCGTCGAGAAAAAGAGGGTATAAGACTTCTAAAAAGTAGTTATGGTCAGGTTCCTTTGGGTTTATTGTTAGATCTAGGTTTAACTAAAGAAGAATTGTATAAAGTCCAGTTGAGAGACTTTCAAAAAAATCGCCCAATCTCCATTGATAATCAATCTCCTGAAGACTTTAATTTTGTCTCCTTTGTTAGCGATAAACCATTTAATCTAGATAAATTTGAACCTTTTCTCGCGGAAAAAATGCCGATAAATGTTTTTCGAGCTAAAGGTATTCTCTGGTTTCAACAAAGCGATTTAAAACATATTTTTCAATTGAGCGGTCTTCGTTACGATCTGCAAGCGGTAGAATGGGATACATCTCCTCAGAATCAGTTAGTTTTTATCGGCAGAAATTTAAATAAAGAGGAAATCTTGACACAATTAAACGAATGCTTGGCTAGTTCTCAAAAAATTAAAAAGCACAAACTAAGTAGGTAGGTGTTAAAAGTTTTCAGACACCCCCCTTATTAAGGGGAGATTAAAGGGGGGATTGAGGGGGGATCGGCACCCCCCTTATCA
>NZ_JADEVX010000240.1:0-5381 GCF_015207925.1 Microcystis sp. LEGE 00066
CCCTAACACCCTACACCCCACACCCCACACCCAATCCCCAAGACCGGATTGATATATCATAAGAAAGACAGGGGAAATCTTAAAAAAATCGAGAAAGTTTTCCCCCTCGATTACTTTTTCCCATAAAAAAACTGCACTAGAGGTAACTGTTAATGGTCGTCAGTCGTGATAAGGCTCCCACGGCACAGGAAACGTTTATGCAAATGGCACAAGCGGCCGGTTTACGCGGTCGCTTGTTGATTACATTGGGTTTACTGGTTCTGCTCCGTTTTGGGATGTTTGTACCGATACCCGGTTTGGATCGGGCAAGATTAGCAGAAATTATTCAAAGTAACGCCGCTTTGGGAATCCTTGACCTGTTTACCGGGGGAGGATTATCGACGTTAGGGATTTTTGCCCTCGGCATTCTTCCCTATATCAACGCCTCAATTATCGTGCAACTACTCACCGCGGCCCTTCCTTCTTTGGAAGATTTACAGAAAAATGAAGGAGAGGCAGGACGGCGAAAAATTGCCCAAATTACCCGTTATATTGCCTTTGGTTGGGCAATTATTCAAAGTATCGGTATTACTCTCGGTTTATTGGTGGCTAACGGCGTTGTGGCTGGAACTTTACCCTCGATCGCCGCTACGGTTCTCGCTTTAGTGGCCGGTTCTATGTTCGTGATGTGGATTTCGGAACTGATCACAGAACGCGGTCTGGGAAATGGAGCATCTTTGCTGATTTTTGTCAACATTGTCGCCGTTTTACCGAAAACCCTCGGTGATACGATTACTTTTGCCCAACAGGGAGGCCGACAAGCGATCGCTCAAGTGGTGATTCTCTTGCTGGTTTTCTTGGTGATGATTATCGGCATTGTTTTTGTTCAGGAGGGAACCCGTAGGATTCCTATTGTTTCTGCCCGTCGTCAAGTGGGTCGTCGTCTCTATCGGGAAAGAACCAGTTATCTACCCCTACGACTCAATCAAGGGGGCGTGATGCCGATTATTTTCGCCTCCGCAGTGTTGGTCTTACCTTTCCAATTGGTGCAAGCTTTACCCACGGATAACCAGGTCGGTCAGGTTTTAGTTCAGTTGGTTAATGCCCTGCGTCCCGATAGTTGGGGTTATGTGGCTTTTTATAGCTTACTAATTCTCGGTTTTAGTTTCTTCTACGCTTCCCTGATCGTTAACCCCAAGGATATGTCTCAAAACCTGAAAAAAATGGGAACCAGTATTCCGGGGATTCGTCCGGGGACCGCTACTACTAATTATCTGGAAGGGGTGCTGAATCGTCTCACCCTTTTGGGCGCTCTCTTTTTAAGTTTGGTGGCTACGATTCCGACTTTGGTAGAAAGCGCCACTGGTGTCACCACTTTTCGCGGTTTGGGGGCAACTTCCCTGTTAATTCTGGTGGGGGTGGCGATCGATACGGCGAAACAAATTCAAACCTATGTCATCTCTCAACGCTATGAGGGCATGATTAAACAGTAGTTAGATAGTCAGCCAGTGACCTTTTAGAGGTTACTGGTTATTTTTTCCCTTAAAACCCTATATTTAATCCCATGAGCAAACGGATCGGTGTGATATTTTTGGGACCGCCCGGATCGGGAAAAGGAACCCAAGCGGCAAAATTAGCGGAATCTCTGACGATTCCTCATATTTCTACTGGTGAAATTTTACGTCAAGCAATTACAGAGAAGACAGAACTTGGTCAGCAAGCACAAGCTTATGTGGAAAAGGGCGAATTAGTCCCCGATGAGTTGTTGTTAGGTTTAATTCAGGAACGTTTAAAACAGCCTGACAGTGCTAAGGGTTGGATTCTTGATGGTTTTCCCCGCACGGTGGCACAGGCGAGCTTTTTAGACGCATTACTGGAAGAATTGGCCGATAGTTATACATTTGTGGTTAATTTGGCTGTACCAGATACGGTCTTAATTGAGCGTCTCATGCAACGGGGTCGTCAAGATGATACTAAAGAAACGATCTCCCGTCGCCTACAGGTATATATCGACCAAACTGCCCCCGTTTTAGATTATTACGGTCAAAAAGGGACTCTTAACCATATCGACGGTAATCAACCGATGGACACGGTTACTGCCGCTCTAACAGCAGTTGTGACTCCTGGGTAAAGTTTACCTCAGTCAGTAATCAGTAATCAGTGATCAGTAATCAGTGATCAGTCAGTAAAAATTACCACTTTTTATAAGTTTTTTATATCAAACAAGCTTTAATAGTTGAGAATATTTAAATTTACACTTCGCAATATTTATCTTTTCTTAAGAATTTATTGAAAATTATTCTCATTTGTTTACGAGGTTGCAATACTTCCAGCGATTATGGTATAATTTCGCAGTATGAAATGATGGGTTTTTCTGTGCTTTTTAGGGTTTTTAGCTGTCTGTTGATCCTGAAAACCCTTGCTAAATCTACACTCACCTATTCAGCAACAGCAATAAATGGCAGTTAAAGAGCCTTTTTTAAGCCCACCCGTTGATCAATTAATTGTGTAGTTTTGTTGCAAAGAGAAAGTTTTTTTGACAAAAAGAACAAAGTGTGCTGCTGAGTGATCTATATTGCTTTTATTTGTTCTCCCCACACCCCACATCCCAATCTCCTATGAGGGGAAACTTTACCCTTACCCCTGCGTCTTGAGCCTCTAAGCAAATAAGCGCCACGCTTGCGATAGAATAGATCGGACTTAGCCTAAATGGGGTGAGCGAAAGAATGTGCGGAATTGTTGGCTATATCGGAACCCAAACAGCGATCGATATTCTCCTAGCTGGTTTGGAACGTTTAGAATATCGGGGTTATGATTCGGCAGGGATTGCCACAATTCTCGAAGGTGAATTACATCGAGTCCGCGCCCAGGGAAAACTCTACAATCTGCGGGAAAAATTAGAACAGGAAGTTAATCCCTCCCAAATTGGCATCGGTCACACCCGTTGGGCAACCCACGGCAAACCCATAGAAAGTAATGCCCATCCCCACACCGATAACAGTCAACGGGTGGCAGTGGTACAGAATGGCATTGTCGAAAATTTTCAGGCATTAAGAACAGAATTAAAGGAAAAAGGCTGTATATTTGACTCGGAAACTGACACAGAAGTTATTCCCCATCTAATCGCCAGTTATCTACCCAAACCTAGCGATGAAGAAGACTTGGGGGTGAGTCCTTTCCTCAAGGCAGTTTTAAGGGCAATTCAACGTTTAGAGGGAGCCTTTGCCCTAGGGGTGATTAGTCCCGATTATCCCGATGAATTGATTGTCGTGCGGCAACACGCTCCTTTAATCATCGGTTTTGGTCAAGGGGAGTTTTTCTGTGCCTCCGATGTTAGTGCTTTGGTTCCCCATACCCGGGCAGTGCTGTCCTTGGATAATGGCGAAATCGCTCGGTTAACACCCTTGGGAGTAGAAATTTATAATTTTGAAGGGAAAAGAGTCCGTAAAAGCCCCAGAGTCCTCGATTGGAGTCCGACCAACGTAGAAAAACAGGGCTATCGTCACTTCATGCTCAAGGAAATCCACGAACAACCAGGAGTGGTGCGCGACTGTTTAGGGACCTATCTGCATCCCCATTGGACAGCACAAAATGGGGATAATGTCAACCCGATAAATCTTAATTTTTCTGAGGAAATTTACGAAAATTTAGAACATATTCAGATTTTAGCCTGTGGGACCAGTTGGCACGCTAGTTTAGTGGGTAAATACTTGATTGAGCAGTTGGCGGGTATTCCCACAAGGGTACAGTACGCCTCGGAATTTCGCTATGCACCCACCCCCCTGATGCCCAATACTTTAACTATCGGGGTGACGCAATCGGGGGAAACAGCCGACACTTTAGCGGCGTTGGAAACGGAAAAACAGCGTCGTTTGGGATTAGGAAAAAAATATCAGGCCCGGATTATCGGGATTACTAATCGCCCCGAAAGTACCCTAGCACAAATGGTCGATCAGATTATTAATACTCAGGCGGGGATCGAAATCGGGGTGGCGGCAACTAAGAGTTTTACCGCCCAGTTATTGGGTTTTTATCTCTTAGCTTTGGATTTATCCTATCGTCGTCAAACTCTGACTTTAGAGAGAATCGAGGAAATTATTAATCAAATGCGATCGCTGCCAAGATTGATCGAAACTGTCTTAGAAAAACAGGAAAAAGCGATCGAAGAATTGGCCCATGAATTTAATGACACCCAGGACTTTATTTTCTTGGGACGGGGGATTAATTTCCCCATTGCCTTAGAAGGGGCCTTAAAACTCAAAGAAATCAGTTATATTCATGCGGAAGGCTATCCAGCCGGAGAAATGAAACACGGACCAATCGCGCTTTTAGATGCAAAAGTTCCCGTAGTAGCGATTGCGATGCCGGGGATAGTTTATGATAAGGTTCTCTCCAATGCACAGGAAGCAAAAGCAAGGGATGCGCGGTTATTGGGAGTAGTTGCCGACAACGATACGGAAGCACCAAAAGTCTTTAATGATTTGTTGTATGTGCCGGAAATTGAGGAATTATTATCGCCAATTTTAACGGTAATTCCCCTACAATTGCTCTCCTATCATATCGCGTACCGTCGCGGTTTAGACGTGGATCAGCCGCGCAATTTAGCCAAAAGTGTCACGGTAGAATAAGGTTCCGTTGGGTTGAAAGTGTGGTTTAAAGGTCTATTTACACTGAATCGGAACCTATGAATCTTTATGCAACTTCTCAGAATGGGGTTTTAATTCGTCTGACAGAGGAGAGATGGAAACACATTATCAGTGGACATAGTGAATTAGTATCGTATCAAGCGGAGATATTGGAAACCATTCGCCATCCTGAGAAAATCCTAGTAGGAAACCATCAGGAATTGTTGGCAGTTAAACAAATAGTTTCTGGAAAATATCTAATCGTTGTTTATCGGGAATTATCAGAGGGGGGATTTATTATTACTGCTTATTTAACCCGTCGTCTTCGTGAATTAACCAAGAGGAAACAAATATGGCCATAACTAGCATTAATATTCAATCCTATCTTAACTTCGCCAAGATGATTCACGCTCTGCCTCAGCAAGATTTTTGGACAGCTTATGATGCAAAAGCAGATGTTTTGTATATTAATTTTTATCAACCATCTTTACCTGCGGATGATAGCGAATTAACAGATGATGATGTGATTATTCGTTATCAAGCGGATAAGATCATTGGGTTAAGTATTCTCAATGTTAGTAAAATCCAATGATGCTAAGTAGCTGGTTATAATTAAATTAAAAATGGATTTTGCCTTTAATCCCCCCTTAATAAGCTATCCATTAGTCACATCTTTCTTAACATAAAATTTGACAAAAAGAGAAAAGTGTGCAAGATGGCTCAAGGAGGTTCTATGGGGGGACTAATTTGATGAGATAGTTTCCAAGTCTGGCTGAT
>NZ_JADEVX010000241.1:0-5348 GCF_015207925.1 Microcystis sp. LEGE 00066
CCACTTCCCACACCCCACAACTTCCCACTGATAACTGATAACTGATAACTGATAACTGTATCGGTTATTGCGACTTTTTATTTCCTGAAAACCGCCTTGTGTAAGCCAAGTTAGTTGCTTATTATGGAGGTAATCGCAGTCAGAGAAAACCTCTCAAGGAAATTATTACTATGGCTTTCACTCTTTATTCTCCCTTCCTAGAAATTAATTCTGTTCAACGTCAAATCGATCAACTTTTTCAAGAAGTATTACCGACAACTTCATCGGTATCTCGTCCCCCGGTGGAAATCTCTGTTAATGAGGATTCCGTGCAATTGAAAATCGAATTACCCGGTGTGGATATTAAAGATATCGATGTGGAGGTTAGCAAACAAATGGTGGCTATTAATGGGCAACGTCAACGCCCTGCCGAGGTGGAAAACAGCGAATTTTATTATGGTAAATTTAGTCGCTTGATTACCCTACCAGTGGAGGTGCAAAATAGCCAAGTTACCGCTAACTATCAAGACGGTATTCTTTATCTCACCCTCCCAAAAGCGGTGGCAGAAAAAAATAAAGTGGTGAAAGTTAATCTTGGTTAGATGAGAAAAAGACTGGAGAATTTCTCCAGTCTTTAGTTTTATTTGTGGTCGCTAACTGTTAATTGGATTCTTTGCCATTTACGTTAACGGTACGGGGTTGAATAACACCAAAACCGCCGTGATTGCGTTGATAGATAACGTTGATTTCGTTAGTGTCTTTGTTGCAGAACATAAAGAAATCGTGATCGACTAATTGCAATTGTGTTAGTGCTTCCTCAATAGTCATCGGTGGCATAGCAAAGTATTTCATCCGCACTACTTCCGCAGGTAATTCGGGGGTGCGATCGCCAATTAGGTTATCATCTAAGGGTTTTTCTTGCACCACCTCGCTAGTTTTAACGGTGGAGTGGGTGCGATGATCCACCAGTCTCTCTTTATACTTGCGGAGTTGACGAGCGATTTTATCAGAAACTAAATCAATACTTGCGTACAAATTTTCGCTTCCTTCTTGAGCGCGAATCACTGTTCCATTAGCATAAACCGTTACTTCCGCTTTGTGGCGATCAGGAATGCGTGCATTCTTTTCCACGGAGAGGTGAACATCAACTTTTGTGGTTATGCCGTTAAAATGTTTCACCGCTTTCTCCAGCTTTTGTTCCACATAATCATGAATAGCTTCGGTGACAGCGATATTATTGCCCTGAATCAATAGCTTCATACTCACTACTCCATCTAAAAATTTTGCTATAGACCGTCCACATCAACTATTTTTAAGGGATGTTGATGCTAGGAATTTAATCCTCAAAAATCCGCTCGATCGCGCTGTTGTCAGAGGTCACAGTCTAGATATTGTCGGTGTTTTCGTTCTCTTTTTTTTGTCGGATCGCGCGGAAAATTCATCGGGTCGAGCGCCTATTTGCAACTGGATTTATTTACCTCTATTCTAACAAGTTTCTGCAAAGCTTTTCTTAACAGAAGTGCGAAGTTCTGTTAACTTTTATTTAAAGAAACCGATTTTCGCCGCCAGCAAGAGAATCTGGTGATTGTTTCTCCTGTGGGACGGTTAACATCCGAATAGATGGGATATCCTTAGATTAGCACTTAGTATTCTCCCCAACATCTATATCTTCCCTTCTTTTAATCTTCCTTTGCGCTCCTTTACATTTCTTAAATATTTTGACACATCTCGCAATGAATGCTCAAAAAATACCTCGTCTCTGTGGGCTGAAAATTCAGGCAATTACCCCCTATTCTCTGGCCTGGGCGCAACAGCGATCGCTGGTGGCGGCGAGAATTGCCGATCCTGACTTACCCGATGTGCTGCTCCTACTGGAACATCCCCCCGTTTACACCCTCGGTACTGGTTCAGATATTAAGTTTATTAAATTTAATCTTGACAAAACCGATAAAGAAGTGTACCGAATCGAGCGAGGAGGGGAAGTCACCCATCACTGTCCGGGGCAGTTAGTGGGCTATCCGATCCTCAATTTGCGCTATTATCAGCAGGATTTACACTGGTATTTGCGACAATTAGAAGAAGTCATCCTGCAAACTATCGCTATTTATGGATTGTCGGGGGAAAGAATCGCGGGACTGACGGGGGTATGGGTAGAAGGGTATAAAATAGGGGCGATCGGTATTAAAGTTAGTCGTTGGATTACCTATCATGGTTTTGCCATTAATGTTTGTCCGGATTTAAGCGGTTTTGCCGAAATTATTCCCTGTGGGATTGCTAATAAACCCGTGGGCAGTTTACAGCAGTTTCTGCCTAATATTAGTCTTATGCAAGTACAGCAAGATTTATCGAGAGTTTTCGCCTCAGTTTTCGGTGTGGAATTATTTTCTCTTGACAAGGATTAATATGAGCGATCGCAAAGACCCAGAAAAACTCGCAGCAGAAAATAGGGCCGATAACCCCGAAAATAACGGTAAAACCAGTTTATCGCCCCCCGATGCCTCCGAATACGTCTCCTCTTTATCTTCGCGTAATCCTCTGCGTCAGCGCATCCTACTATTAAAAGATCTTCGGCCGGGTAACGCGGGGTTACTGTTGGCCCCCCTGATGGTGATGACTATCGGCCTCGTCTTTAGCTGGGACTGGTTAGGCTTTTCTGGGGCGATAGTAGCGATATTAATATCTTTACAGGTGATTTTACCCTCTATTCGCCAGTGGATCGCCCATTATCTCACTCCCTCTGAACGTCAGACGGTTTTCGCTTTTATCGTTTTTATTGCTGCTCTGGCCGGATTAGGGAAATATTTAGGAGTTTACGAGCGCATATTGCGATGGTTAGACAGTTTTAAATACGATGAGTTCGGTTCCTGGGCCGAGTGGGTGGGGGCCTTGGGACAGATTATGATCGCCGTGTTAGCTGTCTATGTGGCCTGGGAACAGTACGTTATTTCTAAGGATTTAACCATACAGCAAAATCGCATTACCCAACAACAGACGATCGATTCCTATTTTCAGGGGATTTCCGATCTAGCCTTGGATGAGGAGGGATTTTTAGAAGATTGGCCCCAGGAAAGAGCGATCGCAGAAGGTCGCACCGCTTCTATCCTCAGCAGTGTCGATGCCTCTGGGAAAGCGAAAATACTGCGTTTTTTGAGTCAATCGCGGCTATTATCACCGATTAAACGCGATCGTTATCTAGGCCGACCGATTCTAGACGGGGAAGGGGGTTATGCGGAGGATCGAGAGTTCGGTACAAGAGTAGTACAATTGGGGGTAATGTTAGCGGGGGCCGACATTTCTGGGCAGGATCTGCGCTGGACCGATTTAAGCGAAGCGAATATGGTGCGGGCCGATTTAAGTTATAGCGATTTGGTGAAAGCAAATGTATCGCGGACAATTCTCTACGAAGCTAATTTAAGAGGGGCAGATATCAAAGGGATGCGTTTATTTTATGGTTCCCTAGAAAATGCTACCCCCCGCAGTCGTACCGTTCCCCCCAATTATGACAGTGGAGAACACACGGGAGCAGTGGTAGAAAATGTCAATTTTACCGGGGTGAAAAACATGAGCGAGGAACAACGTCACTATTGTTGTCGTTGGTGTGGGGAAAAGTCCCGCGCAACCATTCCGGGGGGATGTGCTGATATTGCCAATCTTTTGGGCCGTTAACGGAGGCGGTCGGCGGTCGGCAGTGTTATAATCAGTGGTATTAATGGCCAATAATTCCCGCAAACTTATGAATCAAAAAGTCGTTATTCTTGCCACTGCTTCCGCTAGTTTATTAGCCCTAGCAGTTACCACGAACTCCGTACAAGCTGCCCCAGAGTCCTTTCATCCTAGTTTCAATACCGAGAACTTAGGTGACATGATTATCGCCAAGACAACCGGGGAAGAAAATCCGATTTTACGTCATCTTAATTGTAGTTGTGCCGCCTGCACCCAATCCCTTAACTCCTCACTCAATTGATAATTTTCCGCCCCAACGATTCTGGGGAATAAAAGTCCGCTCTAGATTAATTTTTGCCACGGGTTCTGTAAGGGTAAATTCTCCCGATTCGATCAGTGCTTTTAATTCTAAAGCGGCTTCCCGGGACAGGGAAATACTGGCCAAAGGAGCCACCCTCACACTTTTTCCCTCGATCATAATCCGACCGCTTTTTAGTTTAGCGTAGGTGATTAAACCAAAGGTAGGACGGACTCGCCGGGGAATGGAAAAATCTACCACTGGGGCGACAATTTCCTCATCTTTTACGGCACAATGTCGAACGATTTCCTCGCTTAAAATCGGAATCGGTACTGCTACCCCTAACATTAAAGAAGCCCCATAATTTTTGAAATAACAACCCCGCACCCAGCGAGCATTCATTTGTTTAGCATCCCCAATTAAGGCTAAGGTGGAAGCTGGACCAATAGGAGTTCGATTTTGTAGGCGTTTTTGCAGGGGAAAATGTTGGGTTCCTTCCCAGGCAATATAACCGATTCCTCCTCCCAAAAAAATGCGCGTACCGATGCCTATAGCCTCTAAATCTGGGTCATTTAACAGGGGAGAAATTGCCCCGGGGTTAGAATACACTGCATTACCTAATCGTGGCTGTAGTGGTCCCAAATAAGTATATAAAGTCCGCTCTCCCCCATTGACTCCGACGATAAAATTCTGGTAGAGATTGCGAGGATTAAAAAGATAAAATTGATTGATAGTCTCCTTAGAAATAATCGTTTCAAAAGAAGTGCGAGGATAACAATCGGTGGACTGGCCGACAGCGCGCAATTGAATCGATTTTCCAGCGATTAAATCCTCAATAATATGTCCGCCGCCCCTTTCGGGATTTTCTCCCTCTAAATTCTCATTTTTCGCCGCTAGATCACTAATAGCACTGGCTCCTAAATATAAATCCACCGCCCCAAAACCAGCATAAGCAGGAATCCCATCTAACCAACATTGACGAATTTTTATCGGCGGATCCGTCTGACCTAAATTAATAATTGCCCCCGAAGATTCCATCGGTTCAAAGGTTCCCGTACAAACCACATCTACTTGGGAAAAAACCTCCTTAATTCCCATCTCGCTCACGCGGCTTTTTAATTCCTCTACTGTCCAGACTACAGCAGTTTTTTTAGCAATTTTGTCGTTGATTTCAGCGATTGTTCTCATAATAAGTAGCTGGTTATAATTAAATTGAAGATGGCTCCCCCCTTAATCCCCCCTTAATAAAGGGGGTGCCGATCCCCCCTTAATTCCCCCTTAATAAGCTATCCATTAGTCACATCTTTCTTAACATAAAATTTGACAAAAAGAGAAAAGTGTGCAAGATGGCTCAAGGAGGTTCTATGGGGGGACTAATTTGATGAGATAGTTTCCAAGTCTGGCTGAT
>NZ_JADEVX010000030.1:0-32442 GCF_015207925.1 Microcystis sp. LEGE 00066
CCCCACACCCTACCCCCCGGAAAAACTTTTTGCCGCAAACCCTGTCTAAACTCCTAGCCGATCATCCGGGTGATTTGAAAGGCTTCCGCGATCGGACCCAGGGCTAATATCGGCAAGAAAGTGAGCGCACCGAGAATTAAAATCACCCCCGCCGTCACGCCGGTAAAGAGTCCGGTATCGGTGCGGAGGGTTCCGGTGGTGGCGGGAACCGGTTGTTTGCGGGACATCCCATCGGCTAAGAAGAGCAGGGCTGCGATCGGGATATACCGTCCGGCCAGTAAACTAAAGGAGGTGCTGAGATTCCACCAAAGGGCTGTAATCGTCGGTTTTGCTCCATCTGCGATCGCAAGCGGTGCGGGTTGGGAATCCCCCAGTCCCTCGAATCCCGACCCGTTATTGGCGGCGGCGGAAGCGTACTCGTAGATAACTTGAGATAATCCGTGAAAGCCGGGGTTACTGATGCCCTGAAAGTCGGGAAAGGCAAGGGCGATCGCTCCGGGGATGAGGATGGCGATCGGGTGAACCAGCAGAATTAAAAAACTCGCTAACACCACTTCCCGTTTCTCAATTTTGCGCCCGAGGAATTCCGGGGTTCTTCCCACCATTAGCCCGGTGACGAATACTGCGAGGATTAGATAGGCAAACAGGTAGGCGGTGCCAGTTCCCTGGCCTCCGAAAACGATTTGCAGGAACAGATTCGAGAGGGTGGCGAAGCCGCCGTTCGGCATCAAGGAATCGTGCATGGCGATCACCGCACCGCACATGGTGGCCGTGGTAGTTACCGCGTACAGGGCCGATTGCGCCCAACCGAAGCGTACTTCTTTACCCTCCAAGTTAACCGCTCGATCGACCCCTAGTAGGGAGTTAACCGCCTGGTTGCCGTTATATTCCCCGATCGCTGTGATGATCGTAAAGCCGATGAAGATACCGAGGGGAATTAGATAGATTAATCGAGCTTGCTTGAGATTATCGGCGAAAACCCCGTAGGTATAGATCAGGGAGGTGGGAATCGAGAGAATAGCGACTAATTGCACCAGATTGACGAATCCGTTCGGGTTTTCCAAGGGGTGGGCCGAGTTGCTGGCAAAAAAGCCGCCGCCGTTTTCTCCCAATTCCTTAATAATCTCGAAGTGGGCCACTGGACCGCGGGCGATCGCCTGACTGAGGTTGGGGTTTTCTAGCGTCGGCAAGATCGCCGGGCCGGCGAGGGTTTCCGGGACCCCGGCGATGATCAGGGCCATTGCCCCCACGATCGAGATCGGTAAGAGGATACGGGTGATCGATCGGATCAGATCCACGTAGAAATTGCCCAACGGTCGCCCCGTCAGTCCCCGAATAAAGGCGATCCCCACCGCTAGACCGGTTCCGGCCGAGGTGAACATCTGGTAGCCGAGACCCCAGATCTGACTCGCGTAGCTGAGGGTGGTTTCTCCGGAATAATGCTGTTGGTTGGTGTTGGTGATAAAGGAAATCGTCGTATGTAGGGTGGTGTCCCAAGAAGGGGCGGGGATCCCCGTCGGGTTGAGGGGAAGGAATCCTTGGCCCGCAATCAGGGAAAAAACCAGAATTGCCATCACCGCGTTACTGTAGAGAACGGCGCGGAGGTACTGCCAGCCGGTCATATTCTCTTTCCCTTTCACCCCGACGAAGGTGTAGAGAAGACTCTCGACTCGATCGCACAGTGGGTCGAGTAGGGTTCTCCGTTCCATGAAAACCCTCGCCATATAGCGCCCGAAAAAGGGGGTGATTGCCACGATTATCAGGATCGTGAGCGCGATTTGAATCCATCCTTGCAACATGGTTCGATCGACTCCGAAAAAAGGCTAGTGGTCATTGAGCTTGTGGAAATGTGGCGGCTCAATCGACGGATTCGACAAGCTCACCGTCCATCGTCGACCGGTAAACTCAGGGGTTGGCTGTCTCGAAACCGCTTGAGAAAACCAAGTTTGTCTAATTATTAGCGATCGTTAACCAGTGGATGATCGAGGGATTACTATCGCCTCTGCTGGGATGATTATAGCGATTTCAGGGCAGTCGCACACAATTCTTAACATTTTTGGACTTTGGACAAAGAAAAAAAGATTTGCGTAAAATTTACGGGTTCTCCTAGACTGGTTATGGCAAATTAGTAGTTTCAATGAGCCTAAACCCTTAAATAGACTAGGATCGAACAAAGCAAAAAGCTTTTTTATTAAAATTGCTTTTTTTAATTCTGGTGAGCCTTACTTGGCAAAGCTTGTGTGGACTATTTTCTGCTAAAATATCATAGCTACTCTAGAAGAACCCTTTTACGCAAATCTAATTGGAGACAATATCTCCTCTTTCTCAGCGCGTAAAAAAGCTGAAAAATAGCGGTTCTTAGGAGCGTTTTGCCATAACCAATATTGATTCCGCACCATTGTCATCTGATTCGTTATCAAACAAAGCAAAATCAAAAAACAAAGCTGGTATTATAAACTATAAGCCAACGAACTGATTTTTCCAACAGCAACTGATAGTAACAAAAAAAGCAGGATTTTAATTGGTGTAACTTTTACGCCAATTAGGTTTTCTTTTGTCCAAAGTTTAATAATATTTAGTTCGTAGAAATATTAAGACAACCAAGAACAGTTTCCAGATAGTGATTATTCCAACCAGCAGTAAGTCGCTTGTTCTCAATGCCTACCCTGGCAGTCTTTTCTTGGGACAATAAATTTACGCCAATATGACGTATGACAGCTATATTTTCATAAATAAGAACCGAATTTAGGACAACAAGATGTTGAAGTTTGTTAATTTTTTGTCAGAAGAAAATGTTCTAAATCTCCATCATAATTTAACCAAGGTTTAATTATACAAGAGAAGAGATTGATAAAAATAGCAATCATAAAAAGCAAATCTTTAACATTTATCAAGCAATTATTTTTATTAGTAAATATTCTACACAACTCAGGCTAGATAAGCAAGAGAGCTACGCCACTACTACCGAATCACTACCCCGACAAAACTTGAAACTGTGACTAATAGCCACTGTTTAATTCTAGGGATTACCTGAAAAAAATACTTTCCAACCAGCAGTAGCGATCGCACTTGCCAAAAGAATAATTAATGTCCAAACCTGATTTTTTTGGGTTCCTTCCACTGATTTTAGGCGATTATCGATGCCCTCAACCTTTTCAGTTAACTTTGCCTGTCCTACCTCTAGCTTATTTAACCGTTCGTCGATTTTGTCAAATTTTTGGTCAAAATCTTTTTGGAGACTTTCAAATTTTTGGTCAACATCTTTTTGGAAACTGTCAAATTTTTGATTAACATCTTTTTGGAGACTGTCAATTTTCCCCTCAATTCTAGTCAAAACAGCTTCTAGGGAATAGGTAACGGTTTCGTTAGACATAGTATCAACTCCCATTAGATATATTTTCTCGGTCCGCTATCGGAGACTATTTTAAGACTAAACCAGTTCACCGCTTTCTTGCAAAGAGTGGAGACGTTGATAGATTCCCTGCTGATTTAATAATTGATCATGGCTACCGATCTCGACAATACGACCATTATCTAAGACGACAATTTGATCCGCTTCTCGAACGGTACTGAGACGGTGGGCGATAATAATTGTGGTGCGAGTGCCTAAAATGGATTTCATGGCTAGTTGAATGGCTCTTTCTGACTCATAATCTAAGCTAGAAGTGGCCTCATCAAAAACTAACACATCTGGATCGACAATTAAAGCTCTAGCAATTCCTAAACGCTGTCTTTGTCCCCCCGAAAGACGCACGCCCCTTTCCCCTACAATAGTGGAATAACCATTAGGTAACTCCTGAATAAATTCATCAACACGGGCAATTTTACAGGCTTCTGCTACCTTCTCGAAGCTAATATTAGGATTACCGTAGGTGAGATTTTCTAACACTGTACCATTAAAAACATCTACTTCTTGATGGACAATCGCTAACCGTCGCCGATACCAAGTCACATCCAAGCGACTAATATCCTCGCCATCTATCAGAATTTGCCCTTGACTCGGTTCAAAATAGCGGAAAAGTAACTTAACTAAAGTGGATTTGCCTGAACCTGATTTTCCGACTAATGCCACGGTTTGATAGGGTTCAATCAGCAGATTAATATCCTTGAGAATGGTTCTTTCTGGACTATAGCCAAAGCTAAGATTACTTAATTCTACTTTCCCCGTAAAATGATAGGGATTATCTTGGGCATGATCGGCTAAAAGACTACCGGCATCAGTGCCACTGGGTAAGTTGATAAATTCCTGTAAACGTGCCATAGAAGCATAGCGACGGGCGAAAGTTTCTGCCATTTGGGATAGGGGATCTAATTCCGCATAGGCCATACTAGCGAGGGTATAGATGGTGATAAAATGCCCGATCGAGATTTTCTGTTGAACGGTGGCTAGGAGAGTAAAGAAAAATACTCCAAATAAACTAGCTTGGACGAGGGTTTTTTCCCAAGTAATTAAGTCCACATAACCCTTATGAATGCGATAGATAACGTAGGTAAATTCTCTCTCTAAACGCTGTTTCTGACGATATAATTCCTGTCCTTCTGTGGCAAAAGCTTTGACAGTTTTGATGTTAGTAATAATCTCAGAATTGCGACTTTGGGTATTTTCGATGTGCTGATCCAGAATTCTTTCTTTTTGCATTAAATCTTTTAAATCTCTCAAAATAAAGGCTACAATTAATACAAAAGAAATAACAAAAGCGAGGGCGATCTGCCATTGAATTATCCAAATAACAATAAAGATACCCAAAACTCTAAACAATTTTGGGATCATCATTCCCGCCACTTCGGGATAAGTCCAAGTATGATTTTCTATCCCTTTGGCGATCCGGTTAGCGATGCGTCCTGGATTATTTTCATCGTAAAAAGATAGAGGTAAGGTGAGAATTTTGGCAATAATTTTTTTGAGATGATCTCGTCGCGCTCTTAAGGATATTTCCCAGTGAAACCATACACCCAGCCAAGGCTGAATTGGTGCTTTAATTACTGTAGTTAGGAAAATTAAGCCTAATAATACCGCCAAACTAACCCACTTTTCTGGGGCAAAGGGAGTTAAAATCATGGTGCGATTAACTAAAGATTGTACGAATCCATCTAAAGGTTGATCGGAAAGAACATTAAGAATCTGTCCGACAGCGTAGGGAACCATCAGATCGATAATTTCAAAGACACTGGAGGCAGCAATGCTCAAAAAGGCGGCTTTTTGATAATTGCGATAGTAACTGAGAATATCGCGTAAGGAAGCCATAACATCAAGTAAATTGCCAATTTTTAACTTCTATCTGGTAACTGCTAACTGAAGAGACTGACGGCACTTTTATGACTGTTTTTCTGGAGTTACGATTATACTTGTGATAAAATTGTACAATATATTCATTAAAATATGTGTCAATTTGATTAAATTATGCTCGAATGGGTAAAGATCAGGTTTAAGAATTAACAGTTCTGCAACACTATAAAGAGGTGATAATTTACAGATTTTTTAAGCATTAAACCAAGTTTGAGCGTTTTCTCTTTTAATTATTTCCCTATGCTCTCTATAAATATATTCAGTGACTAGGGTTTGATCAGAAGTAAATTCACCCAACCAATGATAACGAATATGATCATTGGTTAAAAATTCTACATCCCATTTTACCCCATTTACCGATGCACCATTAGCGATTCTTTTTAAATTACTAATGGCCTTTAAAATAGAGGTTTTTCCTGCACCTGAGATACCGACTAATAAATTCAAATCTGGAAAAAATTTGCAAGAATCTATACTTAATCCAGAGGATAAATCTTGATAGGATAATCTCAAAAGTTTCATAATAATTCCCCACTGCTAAAAGTAAAAAGGGTGAGTTAATTCTCACCCCTAGACTTTACTGAGGATCGAGTTTTAGGACTGCCATAAATGCCTCCTGGGGGACATCAACAGTTCCGATCGCTTTCATCCGTTTCTTCCCTTTTGCTTGCTTGTCTAACAGCTTTTTCTTGCGGCTAATATCACCACCATAACACTTAGCTAAGACATCCTTTCTTAAAGCGGGAATATGTTCACTAGCGATAATTTTAGAACCAATAGCTGCTTGAATGGGAACCTTAAATTGATGCCGGGGAATCAATTCTTTTAACTTTTCAGTTAAAGCGCGACCAACATAATAAGCTTTATCTCGGTGAACGATCATCGCTAAAGCATCAACGGGATCACCATTGACCATAATATCTAATTTAACTAGCTCATTTTCCCGATAGCCAATTAATTGATATTCCATACTAGCATAACCGCGCGATCGAGATTTTAATTGATCAAAAAAGTCCGTCACCACTTCCGCTAAAGGTAACTCATAAATCAAAGCGGTGCGAGTTTTAGTAAAATAACGCATATCCTTGAAAACTCCCCGACGACTTTGACATAATTCCATCAAAGCGCCTACATAGGTTTCCGGAGTAATCATTTCCACTTGGATATAAGGTTCCTCAATTTTTTCCCGTTTTTGTGGGGAAGGTAACAAACTAGGATTATCCACTTCGACAATTTCCCCATCGGTGGTAGTAACCCGATAAACTACCGAGGGAGCAGTGGTAATTAAATCTAAGTTATATTCCCTTTCTAGTCTTTCCTGGACGATTTCCATGTGTAGCAGTCCCAAGAAACCGCAACGGAAACCAAAACCCATGGCGCTAGAAGTTTCCGGTTCGTAGGATAGAGCTGCATCGTTTAATTTTAACTTTTCCAGGGCATCTTTGAGATCGGCATACTGATCGGCATCGGTGGGGAATAATCCGCAGAAAACCATCGGTTTTGCTTCCGTATAACCGGGTAAAGGCTCTTTTGCCGGTTTAGCGGTTAGAGTAATCGTATCACCCACCCGGGCATCAGCAACAGTTTTAATCGCAGCTGCCAGATAACCCACTTCTCCCGCGTGCAGTTCATTTACCTGTACCTGTTGCGGTGATAAAATTCCCAATTCATCGATCACAAATTCTTTACCAGAAGCCATAAAACGAATTTTATCGCCCTTTTTCACCCGACCATCCATGACGCGGAAATAGACAATTACCCCTCGATAAGCGTCGTAATAACTATCAAAAATTAAAGCTCGGAAGGGTTCTGCGAGGGTATCTTGGGGAGGGGGAACCAATTGGACGATCGACTCTAGAATATCATTAATACCGATCCCAGCCTTAGCCGAGGCCCGAATCGCCTCACTACAGTCTAAACCCACCACTTCCTCGATTTCCGCTGCGACTCGTTCCGGTTCGGCACTGGGTAGGTCGATTTTATTTAAAACTGGGATAATTTCGAGGTTATTTTCCAGTGCTAGGTAAACATTGGCTAAAGTTTGCGCCTCTACTCCTTGGGACGCATCCACAACTAATAAAGCTCCCTCGCACGCCGCTAGAGACCGAGAAACCTCGTAGGAAAAATCCACATGGCCGGGGGTATCAATCAGATTGAGAACGTATTTTTGACCATCCTTAGCGGTATAATCCATGCGTGCCGCTTGTAACTTGATGGTGATACCTCGTTCCCGTTCCAAGTCCATATTATCGAGAAATTGTTCTTTCATCTCCCGTTGGGCTACGGTTCCCGTAATTTGCAGGAGGCGATCGGCGAGAGTTGATTTACCATGATCGATATGAGCGATGATGGAAAAATTGCGAATGCGAGAAACGGGAACGTCAGTCATCGTGGTTCACTGCTGGCAAAAGTCAGGGGTTTATAAAATTTTAGATTCCTTAATTCATTGTAGAGGTAAAGTCTCTAAGGCTGGAGCAAAAGTGAAAAGTAAAAGGTAAAAAAGCTAAACTGCAAGTATAGTCAGGGTTTCGGCCTTGGCTTCCCCTCTCGGCATCCACAGGAAACTAGGGTAGGCTTGATTATGGTGACAAAATCAGGCAAAGGGCAATGGCTAAGGAAAGGCTCTATGATTTGTCCAAATCGGATTACTATAGATAAACTCTTGGATGAGAATCCTCGACTGACGGGTAGAATGATAGATAGCAATCATTAATAGAGCTTATGAACGACAATGCTACACCGACTCAGCGCACGGCGGAGAAAGTTGAAATCGCTATTCACCTTGACTCGGAAGTTTTAGACCAGATTAAACACCTGACTAACGATCCTAGTCGCATTATCGAAACAGCGATTAAACAGTGGCTAAGAGGAGAGAAACAACCGGATGAGGACTTAACCCGTCATCTTCGACGCAATCCCCCCGTACCACCCAAAGGGGAATGGAATGACTAAGATTTTTCAGTCTCTAATAGGTTATTTCCCGACGGAGAGACTGAAATATTTTCTTAGGTCAACTATTGACGGTAATTGAGATTTTTTCCCCAACTAAGCTGGTCATACTAAATTCGTTGAGTATAGGCTAGATATCAGGACAGGCAAAAGGGGGAATAGATAATCAGTTTTTAATAAACGGATTTAGGATCATTTTGCTTGGGTACTGACAGGAGGAACAAAACTGATGCGGATAGAAATTGAAGGAGCCGATGCTATCAAAGTTGCTCAGGAGATCCTAGAGATGGAAGGGGTGCAAGGTAGCTACGAAGTTATCTCCGAAGTGGAGAAAGAGGGAACCCTTGCTACCATCGCCACTATCATCGGCATTATTAGCGGAACAATCGCCATCGCTGAGAAATTTTACCAATTAAAGCGAAAAATTGACTCTCCTGAAACCCCGAAAATCGAACGAGTGTTAATTGTCAGCAAAAACGGCGATCGCCTATCCATGAGCTATTGAAAACGTGATCGCCTTTGAGTGTAATCCCAATTAAAGTTAGAAAAAGCAAGCGATTAAAGCACAAGCCAGAGAAGTAAAAGCAAGGCAGAAAATTTGGCCATCTTGTTTAAGCTTGGGCAATAATAAGACGTTAGTGAGTAGCAGCGTTATTATTAACGTTGCTAGAGGACAAAGGAGAAACAAGACGGTTATTAGATAGAGTAGCGGCAGATTTTTCATTGTCACAACGGATTGTGGAAAGTTGAGGAGGATTAACATTACGATCTCGGTTAAGCTGGTAGTTAGCGCAGGTGGCACAGCAGGAGATAATCACTACGATTTGCACTAAAACAGTCGGAAATTCGTAGCGAGTCAGTTTTTGGAAGTGTTTGAAAAAAATCATCATTAGGTTTTCTCCAATTATTGGTTACTACATCAAATTATTGCTTAAACTTTTGATATTTTTAGTTCAGAAATGGCTCTTGTTTATGGCTCAAAATATCTTTTAAAAAAATGAACTAAATACTGAGCCAAAAGTGAGCTAAAACTATGTTGACACCATTTAAAATATGTATTATCGTGAAAAATAAGTAATTTAAAATTTGAATTGGGTTAATATGGCAGCTACTCTTCGGGCATCTCAGAAAGGTTTAGCTATAGTTGATGGACTACGGAAGCTCAAAGACTGGGGCAGACAATCTCCGTCTTGGGCCATGTCTGTCAATTATGGAAAGGGTCTTCATCATTTAAAAAGATTTTGGAGACGGGAACCTATTGACTCGGATGTTTTCAAGGAAATTTGTACCGTCGTAGGGGCCGATTGGGAAAAGATCGTTGATAGTGGTGATGAAAATATTGTGAAAAATTCTCCCCATTTCTCCCAGTATGATCAAGCATGGGCTGGCAGAAACGAGTTGATTTTAGAATTACTTGAAAAACTAAATAGTGGCTGTCGTTTACTTATTCTGGAAGGTATTACAGGAATTGGGAAAACCGCCTTAGCTGAATGCTTGGCTAATAAGTTATATGTGAATTTTTTAAAAGAAAATTGGAAACGATTTTTAATTGATCGTTTTGATGTTGATTCTAAATCTTCTGACTTTAACAGTACGGCAGTTCGCTGGCTGGAAGGCTGGGGAGAGACTATTTTTGGAGATGATAGAAAAAATGATCTTTTGATGCCGCGCCTGTTGTATAGATTGAAAAATAACCCTTATCTTATTATTTTAGACTCTTTAGAATTTATTCTTGAAGGTGATGAAGAAGAAGGCTGGGGAAATTTTAAAGATCAAGAGTGGGTCAAATTTTTTGATCAATATCTAGATGGTGACTGCGCTAGTCGAATCATTATTACCACCCAAGAAAAATCTAAGCAATTCAATCCGAAATATGAAGGCAGTTACTGGGATTACTATATTTTAAAAGGTTTGACTGCATCGGAACAGTTAGAATTATTTGAAAATCTGGGTTTAGAAGCCAATGATGATGCAAGTAATCGTTCTTATTTGCTACGCATTGGATCGGTTTACGAAGGTCATCCTTTAGCTCTAAAAGTCATTGCAGGAGAAATTGGAGATGTAAAATATAACGGAAATTTAAAAGTTTATTGGGAAGAGTATGGAAAAGAAATAGAAGAAGTTGAAAAATCTATAGAAGAAGCTCATACTCAAGGGATGATTAGCTCAAAAGATGATCAGTGGCGATTAGATAATTACAGTAAAGCTCTGCGTGAACGAGTCAGAAAACGACTCGATATAACTTTTGAAAGATTAAAAGATGATTCTTATAATGCTTATTATTTACTATGTGCCAGTTCTTTATATCGTATTGCTGTCAAAAAATCATGGTGGTTACAACAATTAGATGATTTAGACTGTGACCGGGATGAACAAGAATCAGCATTTGACATTTTAGAGGATCATTTTTTAGTTGAATGGGAAAATGGTAGTGGTTTGGTTCGACAACATAATTTAATTCGCAGTCTAGCATTAAAACATCTAAAAAAAATAGAGGAAGAGGAGGAAAATTAAAAATGGAATGGAACGATATAAGGTTTACGTTAGATGCTTTTAAGGTTATTAGAGCCGCTCAAAGTCAGGCGCGGGAGTTGGGGCATAAATATGCTGGCCCTGAATTTTTATTGTTGGGACTCTTACAAATTATGTCGGAGTCTCATACGTTTATTTTAAATCAATTTCCCTTGGATTTAGATGTAATTCATTTAGAGATTATTAATGTCATCGGTATCGGATTTAATTCTCCTCGAAAAAGTTATAAACCAGCTTTTACGCTAAAAGCTAAAAATGTTATTGCTAAGGCAGTTGCAAAAGCTCATCGTGATAAGCTAGGATTCATTTCAAGCATCTATTTATTGTGGTCTTTATTACAAGATACAGATAATTTAGGCGTTAAGATTTTAGAAAGTCTCAATATTAATATTAATCTTTTAAGAGATAAGGTACAGAAAGAATTAGATAAACATAAAGCTTCTATTCAGTCTGTGAGTCAATTAAAATTGTTGCCGATCAATCAAAATTTGCTATTGGAAAATACACCTAAATTATCTGAAAATTCTAAGGATATAAGTCATGTGCAAGTACCTGATTATCTAAAGAATAAATCTCCTGATGAAGCTGAATATATTCAAGCAGTTTTATCTTGTTTGGAGATAAACCCAACAGAATTAAAATCAATGAAAAAGACTAAGCGTCGTCGTTATCGTATAATTCTACAGTTTTTAACTGATAATTCGGATAATACTACTATAAAAACTCCCTTTAGTTTAATAGCTAGAGATGAAGAAGATTATGAAAAAGTACCTAATTTAAAGACGATTGAGCATTATTTACAGATTTTTAGTCATTTATGGGAAGACTTGCAAGAATATGACAAGGCAATTTTGTTTTTATTTATTCCACTTAAACATATTAATAATTTTAAGCTGTGTAAACAACTTCATGAATGGGGGTATTACGAGGAAGAAAAAGATATTTATGAATCCATTCTTTCCATTAAGAGCGGCGATGAATCCGCCTTAGATTATAGTCAGGATTCAATTACGACACTACTATTGGCAAAAGCTTATGAAAGGACAGGTCAATATAAGAAAGCACATGAATCCATCAGGGGGTTGTTATTTCATTACTCTAGTCCTCCTCATTTAATTTCTGAGGATGAACTCAAACTCTACAGATATTTTGATATTTATGACAATACCAACTATCAAAACTTCTATTATCACTATTTTTTTAAAACTCGCTTAGTAGAGGCAAGTATTCTGGCTTCTCTTGGCTTATTAGGTGAGGCTGCTGATGAATATGAGAAATGCTTTAATAAAAGTCAATGGCTTGAAGAAACAGGTGTTACTCAGAAATTTGGTTATACAAGTTTAGCTAATTTAGAAATTAAGATCAATGCTTTATTAGGGTGTGGCGATTGCTATTTTAAAATTAAAGATTATGATAATGCAATGAAGCGTTATAGTTATGCCCTTCATTTACATCACGATTTTATGATAGATGATGAAAATGATGATCTTATACTAGGTAACACAAATAATCATGCAATATTGGATAGTTTATTTGTCCCAGTTACCCTGGGTGTTGCACAAACTTATCGAGTCTATAAGCTGTATTCTGATGCTAAAATATACTATGAGATGGCACTTTCTTCACTTAAAGTTAAGAATAAATATTTTTTTTCACGCTACTCACTAAAACGTAAAAGTTTAAGAATAGAATGTTTAACTGGAATTGGTAAAATTCATTACGATCAAAAGCAGTATCAACAGGCTATTCCTCTTTTTGAGGAAGCTTTAGAAATTGTAAAAGAATTAGAAGACTTACAAAATGAAGCAATTATTTACTCTCAATTAGCAAATGTTTACTTTTATCTTAAAAACTACCAAATTGCCAATGAATACTATCTTCTTTTTGAGAGAAAAATATGCAATCTTCCTTTGTTGGGTTACGATGTTGTTGCCATCTATTCAAATTGGAGTAAAGTTTTAAGAAAACTGAGAAAATACACAAAGTCGAAATACGCTAAAAATGTATCTCTTCACTTTAAAAGTGTTATCAAAAGAAATTTAGATACTTTAAAAATGAAGCGCAGAGTAAAATTTGAAGCTAGAAAACTTGACTTTGAACTTAACATTTCAAATCCAATGTTGAGGTGGCTTTACGGGTTGTGGAATCAATTTGAAAATGGCTTGTTTCTTTTTTGTACATATAATGGTCGAGACCTAAAACCTTTGATCGATTTATTAATAATTTTAATTTCTATTCCTTTTCTTGTTGTTCTTTTACCTATTAGTATAATCGTCACTATTTGGGAAGAAATGACTGAGAGCAAAGATTGAAAATAGACTTGAAATGTAAATAGTCAATTTTTAACAATAATATGATCGCATTTTTTCATCCTATTTTAAAGAGCGATCGCGGGTTTCAATGGATAATTATCAACTATTTACTACTAACTATCAATATAGAAGACAGAAGCGCAAATGCCAACTTAACCACTGCCGCCCCGATTTTTTTGTAGTATGCTACCTGCTAGAAAGTTATGAGTAAGAAAATGTTTGTGTTCTTTGTGCCTTTGTGGTTCTTTCTTGCCCTTTTTGGTAATCTTCACTGCTGCCATTAATTTACTTCCCCAATGGTCTTGGATTATCGTTAGTCCTGTGGATTTTCAATATTTCGGGCAGCATGAAGTACCGCAATAACATCGATTTGCTCAGGCTTGATATAATAAATTATGCGATAAGAACCCTCGATAACTTCTCGGATCTGCTCAGTTTCAAACTCCGGAACAAGACAACCCGAAAAGGGAAAATTAGCGATCTGTTCTGAGCGTCTAGTCAATCTTTCAACCAGTCTTTGAGCATATTGAGGGGAGTTTTGTGATATGTAGTTGTAGATGGCTGATAAATGATTAACGGCGGTTTCTGTCCAGAAAACTTTCATGGCTCTAGCTTGAACTTAGTGCGTACCTCTGCCACAGAAATAACCTTTCCCGCCTCACTATCGGCTAACCCGGCTTCAATTGCCTGTCTCACATAAATCTCATACATCAAATCATCCCATGTAGAATTATCTGGCAATTTATCGATTAAATTTCTGGCTTTTTGTTTAATATTTTTTATTTCCATAATGGTTTCCCAAATGACTCCTGACAGTTTACATTATCAACTATTCATTATTAATTAAAAGGGCGATCGCAGAATTACATCTTCTTAAAAAAGAGATTAAACACCTTAAGCAAAACCCAAAGGTTGAAACTGAGCATCATTGATAATTTTAACCGTTTCCCCCGACTGCTTAATCACAAACAAACCGCGCCGATAGGCATAGACATCTATCCCCTCGTCAATTTCAATACCCGCCACTGCCCCATAAACCCGAAACTCTCGAAATTGGGGGAAAGCAACCTTAAATCGCTGTAATCGGCTGACAAAATCATCTACATCATCCCTCGACAGTCGAGATTTACATTCCACAGCCACCAACTCGCTCCCATTCACCGCCACAATATCAATCTCCATTGCTGCCCCAGAACGCTTACTTTTCAAGCGACTCATCGTTTGGGTGACATCAATGCCCCGTTCCTGAAATAACCTGACCACCGCAGGCTCCACCAGTTCTTCAACGAATCTACCCCAGCGCGTTGTTAGATTATTAACTGCTTTGGTGGTTTCTTGTACCTGTTTTTTTAATTCTTCCATCGTGCGATTAGCTTCCTCTCTGCGGCGATCGGCTTCGGCACTGCGGCGATCGGCTTCCTTTTGAAACTCGGCAAATTGGGCCTCAGTTCTTTCAAATAACTTGTAAATATCGGCGATCGTTACAGCGTCTGACATAGGAAGATTCTTCAAGCTTGAGAAGTCTAGTCCCATTCTAGCGACTTGGCGGAGAAGAAATGTCCCTAGCTTCTCATCCGTGTTTTTTCAATCAATTATTGACTATCAACTAATAAGCGATCGCAGTTCAAGGGGAAGGGGTCAAAGGTCAAAAGGCAATCGCGGTCAATGGATAATTATCAACCATAGCTCCTGCGGCCATGGGCTACTATTTTGATCATCAGGAAGAAATTGACCTGGAAATCACCCAAGAATGAGATCAGATACCAGTTAGCATGACGCGAATAGCTAAATCACTTTTTACAGCAGGGTGAAAGAGGTGACTTTTTCCCCGCCCTTTCCCCGAATGCACCCCGTAACTGATATAAGTAGAGATGTAGGTCTATAACCAAAATTGCCGCATCAGTTCGGTTAGGTGACTGTTTTTCGCTTGTCTAGGAGGGTAGATATGCTCAACGAATTAATTTATGAAGGATTAGGTTTAAGTGCTGTTTTCGGAGGACTATTCCTCTGGTCGCGCTCTGGTCTCGTCAGCAAAAATACCGCCCTTTTAGCCGCACAAGCGCAATTACAGCAAAGTAACTCAGATTTGTTGGTTCAAGTCAAGGGTTTAGACGTGGCGCAATCAGATTTAAAAGACGAAAATCAGCAGCTGCACGCCAAAATCATTCACATAGAACAACATTCCGCCCAATTACAGCACAAAGCTACGGATTTAGAAAATTCTCTCCAGTCCCTCCAGCAAGCTGTCCAGATAGGTGAGGGTGAAATTGAACACCTGAAAACCACCGCTAAGGAAATAGAAGCGGAGAAAGCTGGTCTGATGGAGCAATTAGAGGGAGAAAAAGCCCAAATTACTAGCCTAGAGGCACAGATTCAAACTTTAGAGCAGCAAAAAGGCGAAATTAACCGTCAATTTGATTTGACTAAAAAACAGACCACCTCTCTCTATAGTCAAATTCAGACCCTAGAACAGGATAAAGCTCTCTTACAGCAAGAGCTAGAAAAAGCCGAGGAATTAAGGGCGAAAGTGGCCGATTTAGAGCATAAAAACCAAGAATTAAGCGATTTAGCCGCCCAAATTCCCAGCTGGCAAAGTCAAATTCAAACCTTAGAACAGAATCTAGCTCACCAAACAGAACAGTATGAGCAAGGACAGCAGGAAATAGCCAGCTTACAGGGTCAAATTAGCGGGTTAGAGCAGCAAAAAAAGTCTCTCAGCGAAGATTTAGCCGCAATTCAAACTCGATCGCTCTCTTTAGGGCAAGAATGCGACAATTTAACTATAAAACTCCAAGAAACTGTCGCTCAAGTGACAGCCATAACCGCCGAAAAGGACAGTCTCGGCGCTGACCTCGAAGCAGCTAAACTGGAGTTACAAGCTTTAGCAGCCCGGAAAGGGGAATTATCGGCAGAATTAACCACTGCTGCCGAAAAAATTGCTGATTTAGAAGGGCAATTACAGGAATTAACCCAGTTACCCCAACAATTGGCTGATTCTCAGGCAAAAATTGCTGATTTAGAAGGGCAATTACAGGAATTAACCCAGTTACCCCAACAATTGGCCGATTCTCAGGCAAAAATTGCTGATTTAGAAGGGCAATTACAGGAATTAACCCAGTTACCCCAACAGTTAGAAACCTATCGGGAAAATATTGCTAATTTAGAGATTCAACTACACCAATTAAGTGCCGAAAAAGACCAATTGGAAGCCACAACTTCCCGTCATATCGAGGAATTAAGCCAACAAAATCGCCAACTAACTCAAGATTTAGAAGCCCAAAAAACGGCAGCTAAAGCTTTAGAAAAGGAAAAAATTAAGTTTGAGAGTGAGTTAACAACTAAGCAACAAGAAATCACCGCTTTAGAGGTTCAAATTCAAAACCTAGAACAAGAAAGAGACGATTTCTCTCGACAAACTGCCCCCATTACCACTAATGAACCAGAAGCAATTATTAGCGAGACTCTGGTAGTAGAAGAACCAGAAACCCCCCCGGTGATTGCCAAGGAAACTCCGGTAGTGGCAGCAGAAAAAATCACAGTTGCCGATACAAGTTTAGAAGTGCAACCCGCAGCAAAGATAGTCCAGACGAGTCAAGAATCCGCAGAAAATACCCTAAGAGGAAAAACCGTAGTTATACTAGGAACCTTCAGCAAAATCAGTCGTGAGCAAGCGAAATCATTGATTATTAATGTCGGTGGTACTGTTACCGGTTCCCCCAGTGCGAACACTGATTATATTCTCCTCGGTAAAGCTCCCGGTGAGAAACTCAAAAAGGCTCAAAAATTAGGCATTAAAACCCTTTCAGAAGCCCAATTTCTGCAAATGGTAGAATCCTAAATCAGTTATCAGTAATCAGTAATCAGTTCTCAGGTTTCAGTTATCAGGTTTCAGTTCACTGTTTACTGTTTACTGAAAAAACTTCCCACTTCATAATTCATAATTTATAATTCATAATTCACAATTCATAATTTATAATTCCCTTGATTACCAAAATTATGAGTCAAAAAATTGCCTTTTTAGGATTAGGAGTAATGGGAGCGCCGATGACGGCTAATCTTGTCCGTCAGGGTTTTGCTGTCAATGCTTGGAATCGCAGCCCAGAAGCGCCGGGGATAACCATTGCTGGGGCAGCAGGTGCGAGCATTTGTCCTAGTATTGCCGCCGCCGTCAGGGATGCCGAGATTGTCTTTACCTGCGTCGGGGATGTGCCTGACGTGGAAGCGGTAATTTTAGGACCGGGGGGTGTCATGGAATCGGCAGCCGTGGGAACTCTGGTGGTGGATATGAGTACCATTGGCTCTCAAGCCGCTAGGATGATTGGTAAAAAGCTAGAGGAAAATAATCTCCGTTTTCTCGATGCTCCCGTCTCTGGGGGCGATATTGGGGCGAAAAACGGCACTTTAACTATTATGGTGGGAGGGAAAGAAGCGGATTTTCAGACTTGTTTGCCCTGTTTTCAAGCCATGGGTAAAACTATTCGCTGGTGTGGCGAAATCGGCAACGGACAAGCAGTAAAACTCTGTAATCAAGTCTTGGGGGCGGTTCACATGGTGGCGCTGTGTGAGGCTCTAAAAATGGCAAAAATTCAAGGATTAGACCCCAATTTAGTCATAGAAGTCTGTAAAACGGGGGCGGCAGGTTCTTGGGCGTTGGAAAATTTGGGACCAAAAATCCTCGCCCAAGATTTACAGCCAGCTTTTATGATTGAACATATCTTAAAAGATTTGCGATTAGTCAAAGAAACTGCCCAGACAGCCAGGGAAATTCTGCCTGGGACAGATTTAGCAGAAGCTTTATTTAAAGTAGTAGCGGAATTGGACGAAGGCAAGGGCATTAAACAGGGAACCCAAGCGATGATTCGTGCCTACGATTAAGCATTTTGTTGGCGATAAATATCATCGGTACGGGCAGCCATGATGAAATCATTTTGATGTAATCCCCCCACGTCATGGGTCCACCAAGAAACGGTAACTTTACCCCATTCTGTCAATAAAGCCGGGTGATGGCCTTCTTTTTCCGCCGCTTCTCCCACGGCATTAGTAAAGGCAATTGCCCCTTGAAAATTGGCAAATTTATAGAGTTTTTGCAGACGGGGAATACCCTCGTATTCTAAGAGATTCCAATCGGGAATTTTAGCCTGTAAAGCGGTAATTTCCTCGGCAGTGATAGGAGAAGAACCCGATTGATAAGGTTGACATTTTTGTTGAGCAAGTTCGGTCATAGGGGTATCAATCCAGATTTTTTAAGTAAGTAGTTATAATTAAATTGAAGATAGATTTTGCCTCTGATCCCCCCTGCCCCCCTTGATAAGGGGGGTGCCGATAGGCGGGGGGATCCCCCCTGCCCCCCTTGATAAGGGGGGTATCTGACAACTTTTAACACCTACCTACTTACCTTTATTATAGAGGAAAATACCCCAGAGAAATTTTTTATTCTTCCTCTGACTCTGGAGAACTTACCCAAGGGGTAGAAGATTCGGCAGCTTTCGGGAAAGAAAAAGATTTTTTCGGAGGAGAAGGCAATAATTCCAATTGTCGATTACCGGTTTTATAGCTAGTTTTATTTTTATGCTCTCCCCGTCGTCGTTGGGAGGTTTTTTCCTCCGTCGTATTTTCGGCTATCACTTCATACAAAATCGCCCGTTTATCCTCTTGTTGGCCTTTTCTTAAAACCCGTCCTAAACGCTGAATATATTCCCTCGTGGAACCGGTTCCCGATAAAATAATCGCGATGCGTGCTTCCGGCACATCAACCCCTTCATTAAGAACATGGGAAGTCACTAGAATTTTGTATTCTCCCTGACGAAAACGGGTCAGGATTTCATGGCGTTCTTTCACAGGAGTTTGATGGGTTATGGCAGGTATTAAAAAGCTCTCGGAAATGCGGTAAACTGTGGCATTATCGTTAGTAAAAATTAAAATTGCTTCCGGATAGTGTTCACAGATTAACTCGGCTAAAACCCGCAATTTTCCCTGGGTTCCGGAGGATATTTCCTTCGACTCCCGGTGCGCTAACATCGCCCGGCGCCCTTCGCTACTTCTGGCACTAATCATGACAAAATTTTGCCAACCATCTAAACCGGACAAACTGAGATTATTTTTTCTTAAAAAATCATTGCGAATTTTAATTGCTTCTTGATATTTTTCCTGTTCTTTGGCAGATAGTTTCACTTTGATTTGAATTATTTCATGATCCGCTAGGGCTTTTCCTGACAAGTCTTGGGGACTTTTTTGATAAACAATTGCACCAATAAGATAATCTAAATCCTGATGACTACCATCACCGCGATCCGGTGTTGCTGTTAAGCCTAAACGATAGGGTGCGATTGAATCTTCCGCTATTTTCCGAAAGAAATCCGATGGTAAATGATGACATTCATCAAAAATCAAAAAAGCGTAACGATTGCCAAGAGTTTCTGAATAAATTGCCGCACTTTGATAAGTGGCGATTAAAATAGCACTATTATCCTTAGAACCTCCCCCTAATAATCCCACCTCGGCATCGGGAAAAGCCGCCAACATCTGGGCATACCACTGGTGCATTAAATCAATAGTCGGCACGATAATTAAGGTGCTGCGGGGAGTCGATTGTAGAGCTAATTGGGCAAGATAGGTTTTGCCGGCAGCGGTGGGAAGGACGATAACACCCCTTCTCTGGGATTTTTTCCAAGCGATTAGCGCTTCCGTTTGGTGGGGGTAGGGTTCCCGTTCAAAACTGGCAATTAATTCTAAATTGTTAAAAGCTTTTGCTTCATCTTGGAAGTTAATGCCCTCCTCCTGTAGGGTTTCCACGAGAGGACGATAATGAATGGCCAAAATGCGAAATCTTTCGATACGATCATCCCAAGTGGCAAAATCTAGCCATTTTTTCCCTTTTGGTGGTGGATGGAGAATTAAGGTTCCTCGCTCATATTTGAGGGTGGGTAAGCGCATTTTTCAGTTATCAGTTATCAGTTATCAGTTATCAGTTATCAGTTATCAGTAAACAGTTATCAGTAAACAGAACGTAGGTTGGGTTGAAGCATGAAACCCAACGCCCGCTCATGTTACGCTACCGCTAACCCATCCTACAAATAATTGTGCCTCCCTACTTATCAGTAAACAGCAAACAATAAACAGTATAAGTGAACTGAAAACTTACATCTGATAACTGATAACTGATTCAAGGCTGATGGCGGCAAGATAGCTTATCGCTAGATCATATTGATTGGGTTAAAAAAATAGAGTGTGAATTAACACACTCTCAGCATATCGGAACAGCCAAAGTTTAGCAATAGATTAAATCTTTTCGGTTAGCTTAGTCAGAACGCGATTGGAACGTTCCACAAAAGCTTGCATTCCCTCGGCATCAAATCCTTTTTGAGCGATTAAAGCTAAATCATAAACGTGCTGACAGAGCATTTTCGCTAATTGCGCCGATGGAGATTCGCCACTACCGGTAACAATACTTCCCTGACTAATCTGGACAATCTGTTGAATTAAGGGATGATTAGTATTAATCATCAGAATATGTTCTTCGGGGAAAGCCATGGCTTTTTGTTGCATCATTGCCGTCATTTCCTGTAAGCGTCGCATTGCTTCTGGAAGCAAGACAATTGCCGGGGGAGTACCTTGGGGATCATCGGATTTCAAGGCTTCAGTTTTGATATTGATGCGGGAATTATCGAGAGCTTTGGCGAAGATTTCTTTGATTAATTCAGCCCGGGTTTTATTACTACCCGGATCGATAATTTCACTAGCTTGATCCTGTTCGAGCAGCGTCGAGTCTAATTCAGAATCAACCCGGGTGAATTTCACATCAGAATATTCTCTTTCTAGGAAAGGAATAAAGTAATTAGTATCGATGAAAGAATCAAAGAAGAGAATTTCTAACCCTTGATTTTTGTAGAGTTCAACGTAGGTGGATTGGCTACGAGGATCGGTACAGTAAAAAACTCGATTTTCGTGGCGTTCTTTATGGCGTTCTAGGTAGGCTTTGAGAGTAGTATAACCTTCCTGTTCGATCGCTTCTAGGGGAGTTTTCGCCGTTGTTTCTTGCCATGCGTCACCTTCGGCAGTTTGCACTTCCACTTGTACCGCAGTTTCTGGGGTTTTGTAGGTAGTGCGATAGATTAAAATATCTTCTACCTGCTGTTTAAATTTATCCTCTTTTAAGGAACCAAATTTAATAAAAGTTCCCACATCTTCCCAACAACGAATATATTCTTTTGCGTCTTCATTGTAGAGAGATTTGAGGCGATCAGCAATTTTTTTGGCAATAAAATCGGCAATACGGCGAACGGTGCGATCTTTGGTTAAAGCACTTCGAGACACATTTAAAGGAATATCTGGACTATCGATAACTCCTCGCAAGGGGATCAGGAAATCGGGAATAATTTCCTCGCAATGATCGCTGACAAAAACCTGATTACAGAATAACTTTAATTGTCCTTTTGACACATCCACATCTGGTCTGAGTTTGGGAAAATAAAGAATACCATTGAGCAAGAAAGGATAATCGGTATTCAGATGCACCCAGAGTAAAGGTTCTTCTTGGAAAGGGTAGAGATAACGATAGAATTCTAGGTAGTCTTCTTTAGTCAGATTTTGAGGAGATTCTTTCCATAAGGCCCGTTGTTGATTAATCACTTCCCCATCAATTTTAATGGGAACGGGCATAAAATCTGAGTAGGTTTTGACTAACTGGCGAATGCGGGCAGGTTCTAAATATTCCCCTTCCTCATCCATTAAAGTTAGGGTGATAGTAGTGCCGATTTGGCTGCGGGAAGAATCGGTTAATTCAAACTCGGGAGAACCATCACAAGACCAATGGACAGGGGTAGCACCTTCTTGATAGGAAAGAGTATCAATTTCTACCTTTTTAGCCACCATAAAGGCCGAATAAAAACCTAGACCAAAATGACCGATTAAATCGTTGGCTGATTTTTGGTATTTATTGATAAATTCTTCCGCACTGGAAAAGGCAACTTGGTTAATATATTTCTTGATTTCTTCCCCCGTCATCCCGATGCCATTATCGGTAATTGATAGGGTACGATTTTCTTTATCGATGGCGAGATTAATTTCTGGTTCGGGGACTTCTCCTCTCGCTTCTCCTGCTAAGGAAGCCATTTTTAATTTCGAGATGGCATCAACACTATTAGATATCAATTCCCGCAGAAAAATTTCATGGTCAGTGTAGAGGGATTTTTTGATAATAGGGAAGATATTCTCGGTATGAATCGTGATATTACCTTTTTCGAGTACCGTCATACGTTCAATCACTAAGGGCTTGACTATTCTAACTTTTTTATTTTGCTCGATGATGGCACTATTGATCACAGAGCGATTGCCCAACTTCTTCTAGGGGGATAACCGTACCGATAAAGGGATTTAACGGCAGCGGGGCGATTTCTAGAACTCGATCACAAAAATTAGGGGTAAGTGCCAGATTATCGCAGTTATTGATGACTTTTTGACTTTGGCAAGCGGTTGGTTGAGATTTGCTCATTGAGCCAGAATTGCAATAGCTCTACTGTTTACTTTGTAGATATCCCTCAATCAAAATATCGGGATTGAGATAATTAACCGTGACATTTTCTAACTGTAAAGCTTGGCTCATTAACTGGAAACCTAAATCACCCACAGCAGTAGGTGCATTAATTCCCCCGATAATTTTGGGTGCAATAAAAGCGATAATTTTTTGTACCATGCCCTCAGCGATCGCAGCTGCACTTAAACCGCCGCCGCACTCCCACAGAACCTGACAAAATCCCCTCTGATAAAGATTTTCCATCACTAAAGTGGGTGTCACCTCGGTTAGTTCGATCACTTCCACCCCTTTTGTTAATAATTGTTGCTTAAGCTTGACATTAGAATCAGTTTGTGTATAGACAAGCGTGGGAAATTGACTGGTATCCCAAAGATGGGCCGAGGGGGGTAAATCGAGCGATCGAGTCATGACCACGCGCAGGGGATTATGATTACAGAGGCCGTGAGTGGTTAGGTGGGGATTATCTTGACGGACAGTGCTACCGCCGACGATAATCGCATCACAGGCCGATCGCAATTGATGGACTATTTGGCGAGAAGCGGGGCTAGTAATCCAAGTGCTATGACCGCTAGTAGCGGCAATTTTGCCATCGAGAGTCATGGCATATTTGAGGATACCGAAGGGTTTTTTAGCGGTGATGCGATGGATAAAACCCTGATTGACTTGACGACATTCGGACTCCTCCACTCCCACCAGCGTCTCGATGCCTGCCGATGCTAGTCTTTGAATGCCTTTCCCCGCCACCAGGGGATTAGGATCGATCATCCCTACCACCACTTTTTTAATGCCTGCTCGCACAATTGCCTCGCTACAGGGTGGAGTACGTCCATAGTGGTTACAGGGTTCAAGATTGACGTATAAAGTGGCACCACGGGCTTTTTCTGCTGCCTGTCTCAGGGCTAAAACTTCTGCATGGGGTTGTCCGGCCCCTGGGTGAAAACCTTCGCCGATAATTATACCCTCTTGAACAATCACAGAACCCACCAAAGGATTAGGAGAAGTTCGCCCCAAGGCTTGCCTAGCAAGGGTTAGACATCTTTGCATCATTTTGCGATCAAATTCCGTTGCCCGGGCCATGGTTGATTTCTCCAAAGGAGGGGAGACTTGATCAGTGATCAGTAAACAGTAATCGGTGATCAGTGGGAAGCTTTTTTCAGTGTTGCCAAAGGCACGGCGTAGCCGTCCAGTAAACAGTAATCAGTGAACGGAAAACTCACATCTGATAACTGATAACTTCTCTACTATTGTTATTTTAAAGTGAAACGTATCAGAGGATACAGAAATCTCAAATAAAAAAAAACAAAGATCGAAAAACGTTGACTACTCACACATCAAGATAAATCCCTAGCTGTTTGGTCTTCTGAAATGATTGACCTCTGTTCCTAGGATTTAGCGGTTGAACGGACATAATTGCTCGGTAATTATTTTCAAAAGTAATGAATCGACCTACTAACTCAACAAAGTAAACGAATTAACGATGAAACGAATTGCTCGAAAATCTGGGGAACTTGTCGGTTTATTACCGAAAATTAACCCTGTCTGGTTAGCCTGTGTTCCCTTGTCTGCGATTATTTTTGTGGTTTGGAACACGGCCGTACAGGCCCAAGATGCGAAACCCTTAACCCCCGAAGATGTCCAAAACGCCCTTAATACAATCTGGGTTTTGATTGCCGCTATCCTCGTGATCTTCATGAACGCGGGTTTTGCGATGCTAGAAACGGGATTCTGTCGCCAGAAAAACGCCGTTAACGTTCTCGCCAAAAACCTGATCGTTTTCGCCCTCTCCACCATATCATTTTGGGCGATCGGTTTCTCCCTGATGTTTGGGTCTGTCAGTAACGAGTTTTTCGGTACAGGAGGTTGGTTCCTCAGCAGTAGCGATCCTGCCAGCTACGTTATGCCTGCCTATTTGCCCACCTCGGTGTTTTTCCTGTTCCAAGTCGCTTTCGCGGGAACGGCGGCAACCATTGTATCTGGGGCGGTGGCAGAACGGATTAAATTCACCGATTTCCTCGTTTTTAGCTTAATTATCGTCGGTATCATGTACCCGATCACCGGTCACTGGGTTTGGGGTGGCGGTTGGTTAGCTGACCTTGGTTTTAAAGACTTCGCCGGTTCGACGGTGGTTCACTCGGTCGGTGGTTGGTCTGCTCTAACTGGGGCGGCAATTCTCGGCCCGAGAATGGGTAAATACATCAACGGTCGCACCAGTGCCTTACCCGGCCATAACATGAGTATCGCGACCTTGGGTTGTTTAATTCTCTGGATTGGCTGGTTTGGTTTTAACCCCGGTTCTGCTTTAGCGGTTAATGAAACTGTACCCTATATCGCTGTCACCACTAACCTCGCCGGGGCTGCGGGGGGTATTGCCGCTACCTTGACCGCATGGGCGAAAGATGGTAAACCTGACCTTTCGATGATTATTAACGGTATTCTGGCTGGTTTAGTAGCCGTTACTGCCGGTTGTGATGGTGTTTCCTATTGGTCGGCGGCAATCATCGGTTTAATTGCCGGTGTGGTCGTGGTTTACTCGGTGGCTTTCTTCGATAACCTGAAAATTGATGACCCGGTGGGTGCAACTTCCGTTCACCTCGTCTGTGGTGTGTTTGGAACCTTAGCCGTCGGTATCTTCAACAAAGATGCGGGTTTAATCACCGGTCAATTCCAACTGTTTATTAACCAAATTATCGGAATTGTGGCAGTAGGGGCATTTACCGTGATTGTCAGTGGTATTGTTTGGACAATCCTTAAGGCTACCCTCGGTATTCGTGTTACTCCCGAAGAAGAAATGGAAGGTTTGGATGTGGGTGAACACGGAATGGAAGCCTATAGCGGTTTCGTCAAGGAGTCCGATATCGTTACTGGTGGCTATTATGCTTCCAGTGTTGACATGGAAACGCCTAGCAGTCGTTAGGTTAAACCTTGTAAAGATAGATTAATTGATCCCCAAAAAAGTTAAAGAGAAAAGGAAGAAGGCCTCGCCCCGATGCGATCGGTGGCTATAATTGCCTTCTAAACCTTTTCTCTTTCGGTTTTTGTCTCTTTCCGGACAGAAAAAATTAATCTTGCTACTAGGCAGCAACCGTCAATGAAAAAGATCGTAGGAATAACCGTACTTTTGCTGGCACTGGGATTCAATTGCGGAGTTGCCCCAGTTTTTGCGGAAACCATCGCCGCTGCTCCCCCCAATCCGATTAGTGCTGGGGATACCGCTTGGATGCTGATCTCCTCGGCTTTAGTTTTATTAATGACCCCCGGACTGGCTTTTTTTTATGGGGGTTTAGTGCGTTCGCGTAACGTTCTCAACACCATGATGATGAGTTTGGTGGCCATGGGCGTAATTGGTGTAACTTGGGTGCTTTGGGGTTATAGTTTGGCCTTTGATGTCACCCCGGGTAAAAGTGGCTTTGGTGAAGGGATCGAAGCTTTTATCGGTGGTCTGGATTGGGTGTTTCTCAATGGAGTCACCGCCGCCGCACCCGATAGCACCGGCTATGCTCCCACGGTTCCCCATCAAGTGTTTATGGTCTATCAGATGATGTTTGCGATCATCACCCCGGCTTTAATTTCAGGGGCGATCGTGGAACGGGTTAACTTTAAGGCCTATTTTTGGTTTTTACTGCTTTGGTCCACCTTTATCTATTCTCCCCTAGCTCACTGGGTTTGGGGTAAGGGCTGGTTGGCGGCCACTGGGGCGCTGGATTTCGCCGGTGGAACCGTTGTTCACGTTAGTTCCGGGATTTCCGCACTGGTGGCCGCTTGGGTAATCGGTCCGCGTCGCAGTTTTGGCACTCAAACCTATGCACCCCATAATGTGCCGTTTGTTCTCCTCGGTATCGGTTTACTCTGGTTTGGTTGGTTTGGTTTTAACGGTGGTAGCGCGCTTTCCTCTAGTTCCCTAGCCACGACAGCTTTTGTTAATACCAGTATCGCCGCTTCGGCTGGTGGTTTGACATGGATGTTTATAGAATGGATTTTACGCGGTAAACCGACGGCGATCGGTATTGCTAGTGGATTTTTAGGGGGATTAGTCGGTATTACTCCCGCTGCCGGCTATGTGCTGCCGATTGGGGCGATTCTGATTGGTTCGATCACTGCCCTTAGTTGTTTTTTTGCGGTTAGTCTCCGGGCAAAATTGCGCTTTGATGATTCTTTGGATACCTATCCCGTCCATGGTGTCGGCGGGACGATAGGGGCGCTGCTTACGGGGCTTTTTGCCACAAAAGCGGTTAATTCAGCCGGAAATGATGGTTTATTTTTTGGGAATCCGGGGTTACTGTGGACGCAATTTGTTGGCGTTGCCGCTACTTATGTCTTTGCTGCCGTCGGCACTTTTGTCATCCTGAAAGTTCTCGGTTTATTTATGGACTTGCGGGTTAAACCGAATACGGAAGCAGAAGGGTTAGATGTGCCTCAACACGGAGAGGAAGCCTACGGACAGGAATTCGAGTTTGGTAGCAGCTTTTCCTACCAAGAAAATCCTCCTAGCACAAATCCTCGAGAAAATTATTAGCGATTCAATCGGCTATCAGTCCGGCTAACAGAGGCGAAATTTCGTCTCTGTGGAACTTGGCTGAACAATCAAAAAAAAAGAACGGGTCTGCTTCTAGATGATACTAAATCTGGTTATTAAAAACTGATTATTTATTCCTCCTTTTGCCTCTTGCCTCTTGCCTCTTGCCTTTCCTGATATGTAGCCTATACTCAACGGATTTAGTATGAGATGAGGTTTCAACCCCTCACACATTGCGCCAATACCAGCGAGTAACATCGGTTAAAAACTGTTTGACTCTGGGAGGAGGGGTTATTTTTAATCCTAGCCATTGATAGGGAAGTTCTCCTACTACATGATATTTCTTAGAGATGTTCATATTCGTCGGTAACTCCATTCCCCAGCGTTTAAAACTAGCGGCGCAATTTTCTGTGATTTCACCGCGACTGGTGCTTTCCCCATACACGGCTATATTCTTGTCCACAATTAATTGTCTTTCTCCCACTAACTTTGTAATTCTGAAACTATCCATTTCCTTAGCAACAAATGGTCGATGAGGAAAACTTTCAAAAACTCTTCTCAAAGCTTTTACTTTTATAAATTGATGAGACCAGAGATCCGGGAGAGTATCTGCTTGAGAAAATACCGTTTCTCGTAAAACGACTTGCTTTTTAGGGGTGAGAATCTTGACTCCTTCTTGAATAAATTTGTCGCTTTTAAAGTAACCACCTTTAAGGTGGCGCAGGCAGAGAACTGTTAGGAAATCGGACTCGGTGTTATTGATAACAAAATTGTAGATATCATTAGCTGCCTCTTCTTGAATTCGGATCAGGTAACGATCATCCATGCACCAATAAATCCATTCTTCATCAGGCAAGTCTTTTAAGAGATTTAAAACCGTATCCCTGATCTTGGAACAGTCCATCGGAATTAACTCCACTTTATCGCCATATTTTGCTAAGTTCTCAGGATAATTGTCGTAGGGAACACGAAAAGTAAAAGGATTACTTGGCCACAATTTTTGATAAGTATAAATCATGTGATCAGCAAATTTAATGTACTTATCGCAGGTCAAAACGATCGCTTTCATAAATGATTCTTAGTCCTGAATAGTTTTTTAGTTTTAGCTGTTATCCTTACGGAGCGACTAATTATAGGATTATCACCAGCAAACTTACAGCAAAGCTGTCCATTTGTCAATACTTTTGGTATCCTAGTCTTGAAAAAACAGAGAGCGGCACTCAAGAAGGCCGTTTATTCTCTCCATCAACTGGCAATTTTAGCGATTATTACTGACAATAATCAAGAATAACGAATCGAGTTAAGTAGCTGGTTATAATTAAATTAAAAATGGATTTTAGGTTCGATCCCCCCTGCCCCCCTTGATAAGGGTGTTGCCGATAGGCGGGGGGATCTGAAAGTTTTTAATACCTATCTACTTAAGTAGTTATCAAGTCACAAACATTTAAAAAAAGAAATAGGTTTATATTGGGGTAAAATCCAGTTTAGAATGGCCACAAGACCCAGAAAAAAGAAAAAAATTCAACGGAAACTAGCGGAATATTTAAAAATAGCAAAATCTCAATATAGACTCACAGCGATCGCACCATACCAGAATTGAGGGATAACTTTCCCCAGTCTGCAAGCTGGGGGGGACAAAACTGGTTTATGCTAGAAAGAGTTACCTTAACGTAACTTTACAAAGTCATCGATCGCCCACATTTATGGATTGCATCATCAATCGTCGAGCGCGGTTTTCAGCCAGCCATCGCTATTATCTACCAGAATGGGACGAAGCCGAAAATCAAAGACTTTTTGGTCTTGGTAGCCGTTTTCCCGGTCATGGTCACAATTACGAATTATACGTCTCCCTATACAAAGAACTCAATCTTTATGGCATGGTGGAGAATCTCTCCACCGTGAAACAGGTAATTAAACGAGAGATAACCAGTCAATTAGACTACTCCTATCTCAATCAAGTCTGGCCGGAATTTCAGCAAACCCTACCCACCACAGAAAATATCGCCAGAGTTATCTGGCAAAGATTAGCACCCTATTTACCATTAGTCAAAATTCAACTATTTGAACACCCCGAATTGTGGGCAGAATATCAAGGAAAAGATATGGAAGCAACTTTAACCGTCAAAACCCATTTTAGTGCCGCCCATCGTTTGGCTTTACCGCAATTAACCCTGGAACAAAACTCGGAAATCTACGGCAAATGCGCCAGGGTAAACGGTCATGGCCATAATTATCACCTAGAAGTATCCGTGGCGGGAGAAATCGATCCCCGCACCGGTATGATTGTAGATCTAGGAGATTTACAAAAAGCGATCGATGAATTGGTAGTGGAACCCTTCGATCATGCTTTTTTAAATAAGGATATTCCCTACTTTGCCGAAGTGGTTCCCACCGCGGAAAATATTGCCCTACATATCGCTCAACTATTAGAGGAACCAATCCGCCAATTAGGAGCCGAATTAGATAAAGTTAAACTAATTGAAAGTCCCAATAATTCTGCCGAAATCCACTGTCGTGGTTCGGTTCAAGCTCCCCGACAACTTCTAGAAAAAACCCTGACAGCCGTTTAATTGCCTGTTGGTTAAGGTGATTAGGGTGAGCATGGCTCACCCTGATGGATTTAATTAAACCCTAGTTAAGCACTTCTCGCCATCCTCGCTTTCCTTTGCTTTGGCGCAAGGGAGAGGCTAAATCGACAATTTTCTCCAGCAGTTTCGGGGCCAATTTTTGACACCAAAGAGCTAGATGACTTTGCCAACCGACGACAATTTCCGTTTTTTCCCTATTTAACCCGGTAATTAGGGTTTGGGCGACTTCTTCGGCGCTCATCGGCTTTAACCATCGAAATAACTGCAATTCTCGCACCATATCCGTATCGGTTAAAGAGGGTAAGAGGGTGACAACTTTGATGTTGTGTTCCCGTAATTCTGACCTGAGAGCTTGACTAAAACCCAAAATGGCAAATTTGGTGGCCGAGTAGGTAGCGAAGCTAGGAGCGGCAATTTTACCCATCATGCTGGAAACATTGACGATGGTTCCCTGTCCCCGAATTGCCATCCGGCGGGCAATTAAGCGAGTGACCGTGTACATGGCCATCAGATTTAAAGATATTTCTGCTTGCACTTGCGAAAATTGCGAGCGCAGAAAGGGGGTTTGATGGGCAATACCGGCACAGTTAACGAGGATATCAATGCCACGACATTCTTGCCAAACGCGGATAATTGAAGGACTAACAAGGTCATTTTCGGTTAAATCTAGGGCTAAAGGTGTGGCAATGACCCCTAGGGACTCAATTTCTTTGGCTAGTTTGTCTAATCGCTCTTGATCTCTGGCAAGAATCACAATTCTGCTTAAACCTTGTCGGGCTAATTCTAATGCGATCGCTCGTCCAATGCCCCGGGATGCCCCCGTGACTAGGGCTGTTTTTCCCTGTAATTTCATGATCAAACTCCTGTTTTAAGCAACAGTACAGAAATTTATTGGTTTTGCTTCTGAAATCTTTGATTTGTGCATCTATGCCCTACATAAGTAGCGAAGCAATCCGGGGATAGATGGATAGGTTAGGGTGCATGGGATTTTTCCTCCTTTAAAGCGCACTCTTGAACCCACGGTAACAGTTGTCTTTACAAACAGCAATCTTTTTTAACACTTTTCCGCAAAATCACTCGATCGGATGAACGCTCAGGGTGATCTTCAATCCTATGGAAGGGGAGCAGGGAGAGGGGAGAGGTAGGGTTGATTCATGAATCAACCCTAGGGACTTGCGTGGGAATAATATCCCAGCCAGAAAATCCCTCTGTAGAAGGATCAGACCAGCCAGATGGCATATTATCAAAGCGCAAGTCCCTTAGCTGCGGAGGCTCTCGAAGGCTCTCCCCCTACTTAGAGTGATCAGCAAACCTGATCGATCGGAGGGCGCAAGCTTTGCGCCCCTACAGTAACCGATTTTGTTCACAATGTAGGGGCGAACTGCGTTCGCCCAAAAGGTACATTATCAAAGCGCAAGTCCCCCACTATGAATCAACCCTAGGGGAGAGGAGAGAGGGGCAGCAGAAAAAAAATTGTGGTTCCACCCTATTGTTGATCTCAATTTAGGTGTTCAATGTCGGTAATAATCGGTAGAATCACCGTGATCTTTGTGCCTTTTCCTTCCTCACTTTCTAGGTAAATTTGTCCTTTGTGCGCTTCCACACAGCGTCCGACAATGGCTAATCCTAATCCTGTTCCTTGAATATTATCGACATTGCTACCGCGATAAAAAGGTTTAAATAAATGTTCTTGATCTTTGCTAGGAATACCAATGCCTCGATCGATAATTTTAAAGACTACCTGCTCGGATTCGACAATAATCTTAAATTCTACGGGGTTTCCCTGTGGTGAATATTTGATAGCATTTCCCAGTAAATTTGTCAAGATATGTTTAATTAAATTAACATCCCAAAGTCCTCTTTCTAAGCTGCCCTCAATTTGGAAAATAATTGCCGATTGTTTTTCTGGCTTAACCATAAAAGATTCTACCAATTTCTGACAATAATCGAGCAAATCCACTGGATCAAATTGACAGTATAATCTCCCAGAATCGGCCCTACCAATTAATAACACTTCTGTGAGCAATTGATCCATGTCTTTAATGGCCGATCGAATCATGCGAAAATAGCTAACTTGCTGATCTTTTGTCAACCGATCGCGACTTTCTTCTAATAATCCAGCCGAGAGTAAAATTTTATTTAAAGGATTGCGAAAATCGTGGGATAACATGGAAACAAATTCAGTTTTTAACTGATTTAATTCCTGAGCTTTTTCCAGTTGATTAGTGCGTTCAATCACGCTCATTTTTAAAGCTTCGTTCGATTCTCGTAAAGCTTCCTCCATCTGTTTTCGCTCGATCGCATAACATAGCGATCGAGTTAAAATTTCTAAACTTACTTCTCTTTTAATTAAATAATCCTGCGCTCCCTGACGTAGTGCTGCCAAAGCTAAATTATCATCATTAGTATTAGTTAAAACCACGATTGGTAATTTCGGAGCCGTAATCAAAAGGGGAGCTAAGGATTCCAAATCCTGACTATCTGGTAAAGTTAGATCTAATAAAATTACATCAAAATTTGTTTGTTTTAAAAGAGAAATTGCCTCCGATAATCTTGACACATTAACCAGATGAAATTCTTTTTTTTCATTACCCTTAAGAATTTCCTTTAATAATCGAGCTTCGGCTAAATTATCCTCGATTAAAAGAACTTTTATATCCTGCGAGAGTCCCATTTTTTAATCAAGAGTTAAAGAGATTTGGGAAGTTAGGAAGTGGGGTGTGGGGTGT
>NZ_JADEVX010000242.1:0-5335 GCF_015207925.1 Microcystis sp. LEGE 00066
GGTGTGGGGTGTGGGGTGTGGGGAAAAGGAAGAATAAATAAAAATAATCTCCTGAAGACTGAAGACTGATAATTTTCATTTTTGTAGTAGAATGGAGAGCCACTAATAACCGATTTCTGGAATAATGACCGATATTAAAACCCTAATTAAACAGGTACACCAAGAGGCAAAAAAAGAGGATTTTCCCATCGATACCCTGATTTACCAAGAGGCAAAAAAAGACCCCTTTGAACCGGTTTTGTATGCTGGTAATCTTGCTAGTCAGTTATGCTTTTTTGGCCGGGATTTAGGACGAGATGAAGTGTATGCGGGACAACCTTTGATCGGGGCTGCCGGTAGAATGGTAAGAGAGGGATTTTTTCAAGCTTGGCAGGGGAGAAAATCCCATGATCGTCAAGAGTTATTATCGGTGTGCGATCGAATTTTCCTAACTAATACAGTTCCCTACAAACCTCCTGGTAATAAAGCTTATTCTGGGGAAGTGAAAGATCGTTTCCGTCCATTTATAGAAAAACTGCTCGTTTTTTATTGGCAAGGTGATCATATCATTCCTCTTGGTACGGAAGCTTTTAAATGGTTTGAACCCTACGGTAAACCGAAAGAAGTGGATAAATTCTATCTTGATAAAGAACGCTTTACCAAAAAACTCCTAGTTACCCTTACCGCTACCGATGAAGATGGATTAAAACAGCAAAAGAAAGTGACTTTATTGCCTCTCCCCCATCCCTCTCCTCTCAATCAAAGATACTATGCTCTTTTTCCTGATTTATTACAAAAAAGATTAACTGAATTTGCCTTTTAACCGATGAGAATTTACGGCAATCGTCCCATAAAAACCCTAGCAGGACAATTAACCCGTCCCACAACAGCAAGGGTGCGAGAAGCTTTATTTAATATCTGGCAACAGAAATTATCTGGCTGTCGTTGGTTGGATCTTTGTGCGGGTAATGGTTCCATGGGTGCGGAAGCTTTATGTCGAGGTGCGAGTCTAGTAATCGGAATTGAACAATCAGGACGCGCTGGCGAAATTATTAAGGAAAATTGGCGCAATTTAGCAACTTCTCACCAGCAATTTCAAGTAATTCGGGGGGATGTACTGACAAAGTTAGCCACTTTAGCGGGGAAAAGTTTTGATCTAATTTATTTTGACCCTCCCTACGAAAGCGGGTTATATTTACCGGTACTAACTGCCATCTCTCAATCTAATTTATTAGATTCTCTGGGGGAAATTGCCGTGGAACATAATCCCAAATCTTGGCAAGCAATTAATCTAGAAGGTTTAACCATTTGTCGTCAAAAACGCTACGGCAATACTACGTTAACTTTTTATCAAAAAGCAGATGTCTAATAGATCTCTTGCAAAAATCAAAAATCTTCCGTTAGGTGAGGAGTAAGGAGCCAGTAGTCAGGATTCAGGAGAATGATGACAACAAGCTTAAAAAGGAGACTGGGAATTATGAATTATGAATTATAGTCATTTCAGATAAGTGTGAGACGAGGGCGTTGGGTTTCATGCTTCAACCCAACCTACGTTCTCTCAATCAGAAATGGTCAATTTTATTGGGCAGTCCAGAAAAAATTATTATTTCTCAACAAAATCACATAATTTGTCACTTTTCTTGACAATCATCCTGAGTAAAGCGAGAAACTTTCTGGCAAACGCAGTTAATCACGCCATTTTCAAGCTATTTAAACAAAAATAAGAGCTTATTTCGATAAAATTGGCAGTAAATAGCCTATATACTCCTAAAAAACTTAAATCCCTTCTCCTAGTCCTTTTTTTGACCTAAAACTACCCCGAAGTTTCCTGACACGGCAGCCGAACTCTCTCCCCTTAACCCTTGCTGCTCCCCAGAATATCACCTATTTTTGGTATAAATTTATACCCGACAAAAATAGTCGGGTATATTTGACACCAAGATTTTGCCGGTGATAGGATGCTTATAGATTCAGTTGACGGCAAGACAGGAAAATCATGACCCTAGCGACAAACATCAAAACCTCAAAATTCATCCCCACCTTTACCCGCTTGGTTTCTAAGGAAGGAGGGACTTCTTACCCTCTGAAAGCGCTGAATATCTGCGAAGAAACCTTTGCCCCCCTAGAAGTGGACTACGATTACGACCTCATCCGTCGCACCGTTACCAGAGAAAGCATTCAAGCAGGTCCCAATTCCATCTGGCGCTATCGTTCCTTTTTGCCGGTGGAAAGTGAAAATCCCATCGATGTGGGTACGGGTATGACTCCCCTAGTTAAATCCCACCGTTTAGCCCGGCGCTTGGGTCTAAAAAATCTCTACATTAAAAATGATGCCGTCAATATGCCCACTCTCAGCTTCAAAGATAGAGTGGTATCCGTCGCCCTTACCCGGGCCAAAGAATTAGGTTTTACCACCGTTTCCTGTGCTAGTACGGGAAATCTGGCCAATTCCACCGCCGCTATTGCCGCTCACGCCGGTTTAGACTGTTGTGTTTTCATTCCCTCCGACTTAGAAGCGGGTAAAATTCTTGGCACCCTAATCTATAATCCCACGGTAATGGCAGTTAAAGGCAACTACGATCAGGTTAACCGTCTCTGTTCAGAAGTGGGCAATACCTACGGTTGGGGTTTTGTCAACATCAATCTGCGTCCCTACTATTCCGAAGGTTCCAAAACTTTAGGCTTTGAAGTGGCTGAACAATTAGGCTGGAAACTCCCCGACCATATTGTCGCACCTTTAGCCAGTGGTTCCCTCTTTACCAAGATTTATAAAGGCTTCCAAGAATTCGTCAAAGTCGGTTTGGTGGCAGATAAAGCAGTGCGTTTTAGTGGCGCTCAAGCGGAGGGTTGTTCCCCCATCGCCCAAGCTTTCAAGGAAGGACGGGATTTTGTCGCCCCAGTTAAACCTAATACTATCGCCAAATCGATCGCTATTGGTAATCCCGCCGATGGTGTTTATGCCCTTGATATTGCGCGTAAAACTGGCGGTAATATTGAATCCGTCACCGATGCCGAAATTATCGAAGGTATTAAACTTTTGGCAGAAACGGAAGGCATTTTCACAGAAACCGCAGGCGGTACAACTATCGCCGTCTTGAAAAAATTAGTAGAAGCGGGTAAAATCGACCCCGAAGAAACCACGGTCGTTTATATCACCGGTAATGGTCTAAAAACCCAAGAAGCGGTACAGGGTTATATCGGTGAACCCCTGTTAATCGAACCGAAATTAGAAAGCTTTGAACGGGCCCTGGAACGTTCCCGCACCCTCGAACGCCTCGAATGGCAACAGGTTCTCGTCTAGAATTGATGTTCAGGGATGATGGGGCGATTATCCTCTTGCCTCATCTCCACAAGCAATTTAAATTTGCGCGCAGCTTACTGTCCTTTCCACTTTTTCCTTTAATATCTATGGCTGTAAAAGTTCTCGTTCCTACTCCCCTGCAACAATTTACAAAAAATAAGGCTACCGTCGAGTGTAGTGCTAGTAATGTCGGTGATTTAATCGAATCCTTAGAAGCAAGTTTCCCCGGTATTAAGGCCCGCTTATGCGATGAAGAGGGCGCACCCCGGCGCTTTTTAAATTTCTACGTCAACAGTGAAGATATTCGCTTCCTCGATGGGACAAAAACCCCCTTAAAAGATGGCGATGAAGTCAGTATCGTTCCGGCGGTAGCTGGAGGTTAACGTCCCCATAAGTTTGTTTTCCGTCAATTGTAATTAAACCCCTAGAAAGTGATGTTTTCTGGGGGCTTTTGTTTAGGTAAGTTCTAAGCTGCCCGCGCATTTAAGTAGGGACGCACAATTATTTGTAGGATGGGTTAGCGGTAGCGTAACATAATCGGGCGTTGGGTTTCATGCTTCGACCCAACCTACGTTCTACACTAGCAATATTTAGTTCATTTTTCGGTATCTTTTGAGACTTTTTTATCGGATATTTTCCAAGTCCGTCCTTGACAGTAAACTTGGCCATCTTTAATCTGAACGCCAAAAACCTGACGGGCTAATTGTAAAATTTCTTTACGTTCTTCATCGGTTAAATAATCATTTCCTTTTCTTCCGCTAGGGCAGATTTTTTGGTCGCCTCCTGCTTCTAGATAACGCTGTCTTCCTTTGGCTGCAATTTCGCCAATTCTTTCGTATTCTTGCTGTTGAAGTTCTGTCGGTTTTTTCATAGTTAAAGCATCCATTCTAGGGGAATAATTTCGCCATTAGGCAATAAGTATGATCTGGGCAATGTTAGACTAGAAGTAATGATTAGCCAAGCTCCATTATCTTCATCATAGACTCTAAAGAGTAGAAGTCCCAAAGTTTCAAGAGCATTTAAGACAAGATACTGTTCTTCTGTAGGTTCCACTTTTCTCAATAATTATTGTGATGATTTTTAATTATCTGGTATAGAAATTACCGCTTTAGCAATTCTTCCCTCTGTTCCTAATGTCTTGGCAGGAACTTCTAGGTTATCAGTGGACTCTATGTAAATTAGAGTGTTTTTGTCAATTTGGATTGGAGTTAGTCGAGTCATAAATAGTGCAAAAATTGAAAATTAACTTTTTTCTCTAGTCAATTGCCATAGAAGTTCTCATCTAAAATTTGCTCTGGCAAGAAAGGACAAATTTGAGGATAATCATTTTCTGGGGGAATACGAACACCAAATTGAGCAAGTTTCCCTTCCTTAATTGCCACTTGACGAGCATCTGGATAAGCTTCCTCGATAGCAGTTTCTAGATAGGATTTCAGGGAAGGCGTATTGCGTAAGTTTTTCTCAATTCGCTGGCGATGCTCAATAATAGAACAATACCAGCTATCCTTCATTGATGGCGGTGCGTCGTGCTGTACTTTTAATTTGAGCAAATGAGCCAAAAGAATCATCAAATTACTTTCTAAAGTTCTTTTTTCCGATTTTCCCAACTCGGTTAACTCCTCAATTAAGTTATCAGTATCCAGCGCAGCAAATTCCCGCTTCTGTAGGTGATTAATTGTTGTTGCGAGCCATAATTGAAAATCTTGTTCGTAGAGAGTTTTCGACATAGCGATAAGTTGTTCGTTCGAGTCAATAACTGCACTGATAACTAAGCGGATACAATTCTCAAGGCGTTGCTAATTTCTAGCTTCCCTTGTAGTTTACCAAAAAATCACCTAAAATTGAAACTAAGTAGGTAGGCGTTAAAAATTATCAGATGCCCCCCTTATTAAGGGGAGATCCCCCCGCCTATCGGCACCCCCCTTATCAAGCTATCCATTAGTCACATCTTTCTTAACATAAAATTTGACAAAAAGAGAAAAGTGTGCAAGATGGCTCAAGGAGGTTCTATGGGGGGACTAATTTGATGAGATAGTTTCCAAGTCTGGCTGATAT
>NZ_JADEVX010000243.1:0-5327 GCF_015207925.1 Microcystis sp. LEGE 00066
CACCCTACACCCCACACCCCACTTCCCACTTCCCCAATTCCCCAATTCCCCACTCCCTGCTATCGGCAGCCGATGACCCTATCTGACCAAGAAAGACAACAACTCTGTGACACTGCTCGGGAAGTGGCGAAACTTTCCTATTCTCCCTATTCCCGTTTTCGGGTGGGGGCGGCGGTCTTGACAGATAAAAAGATTTATGCTGGTACTAATGTGGAGAACGCTAGTTATGGCTTGAGTTTGTGCGCGGAAAGGGCAACTTTAGCGCAAATAATCGCAGCGGGCGATCAAAAAGTACGGGCGATCGCTATAGCCTGTATCGATGGGAAGGATGATATTAGTCAGTTAACTCCCTGCGGAGCCTGTCGTCAATGGATAGCCGAATTAGCACCGCAAGCGGAGATTATTATCTGTGGAACTCAGCAAAATTATCGTTTTAATCTCTCGGATTTACTGCCTTTTTCCTTTCGTTTTTAACTGTGGGTAAAGTATCGGGGTTAAGGTACTACAACAACGGCTAAGATAACTGGTATAAGAGCCATGATCTGACAAAACATTAGTATCTAGTAAATACTTGAGAGTCATAAATGAACATCTCTCCCCGTTGACTTGTCCCGTAAATTATCAAAAGTATCATCATCAAGACTTGCCAAATCTACCCTTTGCCTAAAATCTTGCAAGGCTGACCAAAAATCATTAACCTCTCTAATTTCTACTAATATCTCTTCATTATCGGGAAAATCAACTTCCTCTAATAACTAAATAATTTTGCCTTTTTTAATTCCTTTAACTAACATAATATCAACTCCTTCTAAATGATCTGTATCGTAGAATTCAACATAGAGAGAATCATCAAAAATAGTTTTTGCTTCCTCAATTGAGACTGGCTGCTTTGATAGATTGCGTTCTGCCTTATTTTTATCCCAGTCAAACTGCATAAAGCCATTATACTGCTACTCACTGAAACTGATGGCACATTTTTGATATGTCTTGAACGGGATATATTAAACTGTATTGAACCATCGATCTGGTTCAGAAGTCCAAGTAAATTTCCAGTGGAGCTAAAGCTGACCAATATTACTAAAATCTCGCTAACTTGAAGATATGCTACTTGTCTTAGGCTGCTTCATCTCCAACACTTAAGGGACTAATAACTACATTTTATCTCCTCGCGTAGCGACATTTTTAAATCTTTCTTGGGCAGCAGAAAAAGCCTCTTTCATCACCCTTTGAATCCTCTTAGGATCGGGTTTTTTACCCCCCATTAAATCGCCAAAATAGACACAAGCACCCTCTCCCAGGGCCCAGGTATAGGCAGCGGACCAAGAAGCGGCGATAACACTGCCAAAACCGGGGATAAATTTCACTAATTCCCGACCGATGGCCTGGGCTAAAAAGCCGCCAGCGATCGCACTGACGACTCCGCCGGCTTGGGATGGGGTTAAGACTTGACCGTATAATTTGCCTAAAACCCCCACCATTGACACTTGTAGGGCGGTTAAAACGGGCATAGTCGCTAAGGGTAAGGGAATCGCCGCCAAGGTCGCCGCTATGACGGAAAAGGCTAACATATAGCGTCGGGCCACGTCCCGATAGAGATTGCCTAGTTTATTGCTGGTTTCCCGATCTAAAAGTTGGTGGATGGTGTTAGCCTCAGCTTTTGGCAATAAATCGGCTAAATTGTCTCTAAATGCCTCTAAACCGTAAAAAACGGGGTTATAACCATCTTCCTCTAGGGTAAAGTCTATTATCACAGAATTGTCGTATAAATCCTTAAAAGTTTCTTTAATTTCTTGATAGGCGCGATTGATATCCTCGAAATCGGGAGGATAAGGGGGATGATCGGCGATATTAGGAGGATAAAGCTGATGAAGGCAGGTTACAGCCAGTAAACAGGGGATTTTAGGATATTTTTGCCGCAGTTGTTTGGTAATTTCCAGAAGGCTATCGGTGGCAAAATCATCAATTTTTACCGTCACGATAAAAACCTGGGCGCGTCCCGTATTTTCAGCTAAATCTGCCAATAATTCCGCGATTATCGTCTCTGTGTGTTGATAGGCATCTCCTAACCCCACCGTATCGGTAAAAATCAACAGGGGTAAATCTTCTGCGGGGTAGGTGTAGCGCTGGGTGTTTTGGGTGTGGGGACGGAAACCTTGCCCGACGATTTCCGCCGAAACTCCCGTTATTCCCCGAATAATCGAACTTTTTCCCGTTTGCGGTTTACCGATTAACAGCGCCTCGGTGGTGGGTAATTCTTGACGGACTTTTTCTAAAATTTCCGCTACTTGACTATCACTGACACTAAACCACTGGAGGACAGTATTAGTCAACTGGTCGATGGGGAGTCTTTTCATCACTTCCCCCGTGAGACTATTCCAAGTATTGACCAAAGAATCAATGGGCAGTTTATTAGTCATGGGGATTAGAAGGGTTTATGATAACTAAAATAGAGATTTTCAGCCATAGAATCAGACGATGACAAAAGCCGCAATTAGTCCGCAAGATTTATCATGGCCTTTCTGGCCAATTGTACCACTTTATCCCTACGGTCAAAGACGGACAATTCGCCAAGAAGTGGTGAAAGATACGCTCTGGACATTTGAGCAATTGCAGGGTATTTTTTATGTGGTTGTGCCGATTCGCATGACGGTAATTAAGTTAGCATCTGGGGGTTTATTTGTTTATGCACCTGTGGCCCCGACTCCGGAATGTATTCGCTTAATGCGTGAGTTGGAAAGTGAACACGGGGAAGTTAAGTATATTATTTTGCCGACGATTTCTGGGATTGAACATAAGGTTTTTGTGGGTCCTTTTGCTCGTTATTTTCCTAAGGCTATAGTTTATGTTGCTCCTAATCAATGGAGTTTTCCTCTTAATTTACCTTTGAGTTGGTTGGGTTTACCGGCAAAACGAACAGAAATTTTACCTGCTGACTCGGCAACTACTCCTTTAGGAAAAGATTTTAGTTATGAAATTTTACCCGCAATCGATCTGAATGTGGGGTACTTCTCGGAAGTGGCTTTTTTTCATCACTACTCTCAAACTCTGCTGCTAACCGATGGCATTATTTCTATCCCAGAAAATCCTCCCGCTATTTTAGAATTAGACCCCTATCCGCTGCTGTTTCACGCTAAAAATACGGCTAAGGATCTGGTGGAGGATACCCCAGAAAATCGCCGTCGGGGTTGGCAAAGAATTTGTCTTTTTGCTCTTTATTTTCAACCTCCTGTTTTAGCTGTTCCCAATTGGATTAAGGTGTTTAGAGATGCTTTTACTGCTAAGGAAAAGAGTAAAAAAGCCTATTTTGGTTTATTTCCTTTTCAATGGGGGGATGATTGGCAAAGGACTTTTTTAAATTTGCGTCGCGAGGGGAGGTTAATAGTCGCGCCAATTTTGCAAACTTTGATTCTTAATCGCACTACTGACGAGGTTAGTCAATGGGTTGATAGAATTTCTCAATGGCCGATTAAACAGGTTATTCCTTGTCATTTTGCTAGTCCGATTCAAGCTGATAGTCAAGAGTTTCAGCAGGCTTTTTCTTTCTTGTTAAAAGATTCTTATTTACCTAAAGATGACTTGGAATGTTTAGAAAGTATTGATAGTTTTTTAGTGCGCTGGCGATTGACTCCTCCTCCTGATAAAAAATTGTAATTTATGGCTGAGAACTGCTATAATGTATTCGGTTGTTAGTTGATTGCTAATCAAGGTCATGCAAATTCCCGAAAATCCCAGTAATGATGACATCAGAGAAGCGTTGATTCAATTGCGAGAAGAACTTGGTCAAAAAGTTGACCGCTTAGAATATAAATTTGATGCCTATCAAAAAGGTACAGATGGTATGGTGAGAATGGCTACTACTATCATCATTGCCACCGCTTCTGTGGTAGTTTTATCTAGTCTTAGTCCTGCGGTGACAGCAATTATCACCGCTTTATATTCTGGTAATGCTCATTAATTAATTTATCGCTAAATTCTGGTGCATTAGGCTACCTTTCCTGAATTTTTACCCGTTTGTTTAATTGATTCATAGTCAAGGAAATCACCAGATTAAAGAATAAATAGGTGGCCATAACTACTGTTAACATCTCTACAGCTTTTCCTGTCTGATTAGCGATGGTACTAGAGATAGCATAAATATCATTATAACCGATAGCGATCGCTAAACTAGAGTTTTTAACCAGGTTTAAACATTCATTCGTTAAAGGAGGAATAATCACTGGCAAAGCTTGGGGAAAAATTACTAATCTCATCACTAATAAAGGTTTTAATCCCAAGGCTTTAGCTGCTTCCCATTGTCCCCGATTAACCGATTGAATCCCTCCCCGTACCGTTTCCGCAATAAAGGCAGCTGTATAAACAGTTAAACCGATTAGGAGAGTAGCAAACTCGGAAGAAAGATGTAAACCGAAGTCAATATTTTGATTAAGAGGATTAACTTGGGGATTTTGCCATTGTAAACCCCAGATTAGAGGAATTATAACTAGGATTAGTAGGCTAGTTAGGCATAAACTAAGTTTATTTTTTAGGGATAAAAATACTGAAATAATTATTCCTAAAATAATTATAGCTAAGGCTAACCATGTCCTGAAACTATTAGCGGGAAAAGGCAAATAGACTCCTGAGTTATTTAAAAATACCCTGCCAAAAAACTCTAAAGATTCCTCAATTTTCGGCAGTTTCAAAAATACAGCAAAATACCAGAAAAATAATTGTAATAATAAAGGAGTATTGCGAATAGTTTCCACATAAATTGTTGCTAACTGACGAATTAACCAATTATCCGACAAGCGACCTAACCCGATGACTATTCCCAGACTAATCGCCAAAAATATGCCAGTAATCATAATGCGGAGGGAATTAACTAATCCCACCAAAAGAGCGCGAAAATAGGTATCGGTGGGACTGTAGGCAATAGGAGAGTCACCAATAGCAAAAGAGGCTGGTCGGTCGGAATCAAAGAGAAAGCCAAAGCCAAAACTTAGGCGCAAACGTTGGAAATTAATCACTAAATTGCGACCAAAAAACCAGAAAATTAGGCAGACAATTAGCAGAATAATTACCTGTAGAAAAATCTTCTGAAATCGCTCATCGTACCAAAAAGAGTTTTTTTGAGGTAAGGTCATATTTATTATAAGTAAGTGGTTCTAATTAAATAGAAGATAGATTTTGCCTCTGATCCCCCCCTGCCCCCCTTGATAAGGCTATCCATTAGTCACATCTTTCTTAACATAAAATTTGACAAAAAGAGAAAAGTGTGCAAGATGGCTCAAGGAGGTTCTATGGGGGGACTAATTTGATGAGATAGTTTCCAAGTCTGGCTGATATCA
>NZ_JADEVX010000244.1:0-5316 GCF_015207925.1 Microcystis sp. LEGE 00066
CCCTTAGTCCCCCCTTAGTCCCCCCTTTAATCCCCCCTTAATAAGGGGGGCATCTGACAATTTTTAACAGCCAATTATCTGTAATTTCTAGAGGTATTAAGATGAGTGGGATCAAGTTAGAAGATATTAGGGAAATTACCAAGAATCCTCAAGGAAAAGGATATTTAATTATCTTTAATGATAACAGAGTAATTATTTTATATAAAAAAAGAACTATTGCTGCTTTGCTAACTCTGATTAGGTATGGAGAAGGTTGTGAAAGCGATCTAACTAATGCGACCAATAATTTACAAGAGATAAAAACTATACTCAAGGGTAAAATTCCTGAAAATTTAATTCAAGATTCCTATGCTGATGCTAATAAACCCTTTAGCGAACTTTGGAATGAAGAGGGATTTAATTTTATTTCTGCTCCCCCAGGACAAAAAAGATTAGGCAGTCAAAAATATATTTTAGAGAGTTCCGATCATCAACGACTTTTTACCACTACTAAACCACCGATTAGAACACCTCCCTCATCCCTAATTCAGAGAAATATCTTAGAACAACAAAAAAATAAATGTAATTTTTGTGGCTCAATTCTTAAAAAGAAAGAAAATATCAATCAAAATACCTATGCTAGGGATCGAGTGCGTTTAGTTTGGGATCATCGGATTCCCGTAGAAAAAGGTGGAAATAGTGCCGATGACAATTTTCAAGCTCTCTGCTTCTATTGTAATAAATGCAAATGGCAAATCTGTAATCTTTGTAACTATGCTCCTGATAAATGTTCAGAATGTGTCTTAGCTTTTCCTGAAGTAACTAAGATTATTTTCCCCAGTCAAGAAAATATTGAATACCGGTTAAATCGAGCTAATTAAGTGATTTAGTAATATTTATACCAATATGTTTAATGACTGGGGGACAGACAGCGTTAGAAAGTTGTTTAATAGCAGCGGTGCGAGAAACAGGAAAATAATAATCATCGGGAAATCCCATTAATCTTTTTATTTCTAAGAGACTTAAATGTCTTCTTTCCTTGCTATACACTGGAATCATGGCACCACCACCGCTAACACTAACCGCAAAAGTAGGAAAGGGTTTTTGGATAGAAATTGCTCGGATGCCACTAGATCTCATTTGATAAATACAATTATCATAATCTACATTAACACTTGCCCTTTCAATACTTATTCTTGTTTTTGGCAGTTGAAAAGATAATTGTTCAGCAGTAATTCTGCCAGCATAATAATCAATATACTGCTGCCACTTTTCCGATATGGGAATTGAATAATCCCCCGGAACAATAATTTTTTCAATACCTACTTCTGCATGGCAAGGTTGGGGAAATTGAAAGTTTTTAATTCCTAAATCCTTGCGAAAAGCCAATAAAAAAAAGCGAGGTCTTGATTGAGGAATTTGGAAATATTTACTATCGATAACTGCATAAAAAGCCAGATAATTTATTTCCTTTAACTGGATTAATATATCTTTTAATATCTGCCCTTGATTTAAGCGCATGATATTACTAACATTTTCAAGAAAGATAACTTTAGGCTTTTTTTCATGGCAAATTCTGAGAATTTCCTGAATGGCTAGTCCGCGACTGTCTTGCCAACCTTTTTGTTGTCCTGCTCTGGAAAATGGCTGACAGGGAAATCCCCCACAAAAAACCTCAAAATCTGGAAGTAAGCTAGGAATTAAAGCTTCAACATCTTGCGGTTTTATGGATTCATGAAAATTGTGATTGTAGGTTTTCACACAATCTGGGTTATTTTCGTTGCTAAAAACACATTGCCAACCGATTTGTTCAAGACCGAGACGAAAGCCACCAATTCCCGCATAAAAATCGGCAAAAGTCAAGTAACTATGGGTAAAATTTTTATTAGCTGGACGAATAGGTAACTGGTTCATAATGTTGATTGAATAACCGAGAGTCTTATCTATTTTCTCAGATATTATTGTACTAGATGCCCAAGGGGACAGACGGACGGACAGGGGGAGAATGTGATTAACTTTCCCTAGGGGCTTTTGTTAAGTTACATTAAGCCCTACAATAAAATTCCAGTGAGTTAGACGAAATTCGCTCGATCGCTCGGTTTTATCTGCTCCTAGCTGAGATAGAGAAAAGATAGCGCACCGAGAAACAGAAAACTTGAGCTACTCAAGCCTTCGTCAATACTGCCCTGTTATCCATCTTAAGTTATAACCTAGTGTCCCAAACCCTACCTAAACCTGCCCTAAAAAGAGAATTTTTGCCATTTACCCTACAGGATGTCCGTCTAGCTATCCCGGCCCGTTGCTTCCAATCAAGCGTTTTTCGCTCTTTAGCCTACTTTTTTTTTGATATTGGCATCATTACCCTGCTTTACTGGATAACTTACCAGATTAATCAAGCATGGTTCTTCCCCCTTTTTTGGTTTATGCAGGGAACCATGTTTTGGTCCTTATTTGTCGTCGGTCACGATTGCGGTCACGGTTCCTTTTCCCGTTATCGTTGGTTAAATAACTTAATCGGTCATCTCAGTCATACTCCTATTCTCGTACCTTTCCACGGTTGGCGCATCAGTCATCGCACTCATCACGCTAATACTGGCAATATCGACACCGATGAAAGTTGGTATCCCGTCACGGAAACCCAGTATAACAATATGGCTTGGTACGAAAAATTAGCTCGTTTTCAGCTAATTTTATTTGTTTATCCCCTTTATCTTTTCCGTCGTTCCCCTAATAAACAGGGGTCCCATTTTATGCCCGAAAGCCCCCTCTTTCGCCCCTCGGAACGGTGGCAGGTACTGACTAGCACCGTTTGTTGTACCTTTATGTTAGGTCTATTAATCGGGGTGGGTATCAGCTACGGCTTTTGGTTTCTGTTTAACTACTACATCATGCCCTATATCGTCTTTGTGGTTTGGTTGGACCTAGTGACATTCCTACACCACACTGAAAATGATATTCCCTGGTATCGCGGTCAAGATTGGTACTTTCTCAAAGGAGCGCTTTCTACCATCGATCGCAATTATGGCATCTTTAATCCCATCCATCACCAAATTGGTACCCACGTCGCCCATCACATTTTTATCACTATTCCCCACTATCATCTCCAAGAAGCAACCGAGGCTATCCGTCCCGTCTTAGGAGACTATTATCGCGTCTCGAAAGAACCGATTTTCAGATCTCTCTGGCGGTCCTACCGCAATTGTCATTTTGTCAGTGACCAAGGCAGTAAGATTTTTTACCGCAAAAACTAATCCTGTCTTAGCTATCAAGAGGAAACGGCAGCAAAATCTGCCTCCTCCTCTCACACCGAGAATAGTTGCCAAAACTAGCGGTAAAGTCTTTGTCTTTATTTGATTCATTGGCAAGGAATTAAGCTGATGCCGTGAAATTGAACGACTTACAAAGGGAATGACATTGGCAGAATTGGCCAAGAATCAAACAAATATCCAAGCGGTTCTCTAGGATTTGATCATTTTGCTTTTCAACAGCTACTGGCAAGAGGATAGGCGTTGTCAGATGTAAAGATGAATCAAGCAAAAGTGTAGGGAACTGGAACATCCTTAAACTTAAGGTCATGAATTAGAAGCTTAAGGGAATTTTCTAATTTGCCGGCTCTCCCAGGTTTGGTGGGTAAAATGTATTCTAAGATACATTCCTCCTAGCGAGGGGGTGGAACGAACCACAAAGACATAAAGGACACAAAGATCGATCAATCCTATGTAAGTTAAACTTATCACACAGAACCTAGAAGAGCCATTTGCCTTCTCATCTCTTTATCTGACAACGCCTAGAACCAGCACAGGTTCGTCGAGTCCTACAGATTGTAGCACCGTTATCTGTAAATATTCTCATTTTCAAGGTTTAATTGGGCAATAGCTCTATCAATTAAATCACAGCCCTAGGCTGGTTTTACGCAAGGAAACTCAACCCCTTCGTTTAACTGAATATATTCCGATATAATCAAAGACAGGTCATTGAACGTTGAGGAAATACCGTCAACATCAGCCTAGATTTACCTTCAGAGCTAGAGAATGAGTTATCTACAAAATCCTCCTAAAACAGGGCTAGAGCTAGTTGCTTATTGGGAAAGCGTTGGGGTTATTGGCTCCCCACCTGATATTGCTTTTGGGCATAATGAACCCTTGGCACTTTCAACGTGAACCACTATCTAGTCATCCCGGGCTTGAGCATTGATTATGCTTGTGGAGTCCATCTGTTATCATCTTGGGTAGTTCTCTAAGGATTTAGTCCCTATGAAATGGCGAGTGATACTTGAACCCGATCCCGATACAAACGAATGGGCAATTTGGTGTCCGGAACTGCCCGGATGCACATCTGCTGGTATTACACAAGAGGAAGCTCTCAACAATATACAGGAGGTGATCGAGCTTTATTTACAACCTGATGCTATCGACCTTCTACCCGGAGCAGTAATCCGTGAGGTTATGGTGGGATGACTCGACTCGGGAGGTGGTAAAATAGTCCGATGCCTGTAAAACATTAACAAAATATGACTACTCTGTTGCAAAAAGCATTCACAGAAATCCAGAAACTGCCAGAGTCTCTTCAGGATGAACTTGCTCAACAATTGCTGGAAGACATTGAAAGTGAATTAAAATGGCAGCAAAGCCTTTCTAACGAAGATCTGGAATTGGGAGCTTTAATAACAATGGCACAGGAAGCCCTGATAGAAGAACAAGAGGGGAGAACAGAAGATAAAGGTTTTGGAGAAGAATGAAGTCAGCCAGAACCAAGAGGTTTCGTCAACTTTTTCTCAGTTTGCCGCAAAGGGTACAAGAAACAGCCAAGAAAAATTACGAGATTTGGAAAGAAAATTCATTTCACCCCAGCCTAGAGTTCAAAGAGGTGAAACCAAGAGAAAAAATCTGGTCAGTCAGAGTCGGCATTGGATGGCGAGCATTAGGGATTAAGAAGTCAGACGAAGAAAAGATAGTTTGGTTCTGGGTTGGTTCACACTCCGAGTATGACAAGATTCTAGGTAAGAATTAGGGCTCTTCTCGACTTTGTGTGATAATTTTTGCTTATGGAATCGTGAAATGTTGACGGAGAAAGACTTTTACGACTATTTTGCCGAAGAAACTATCAGTAGACCTCTTGCATAAATCCGAAAACAAACGATAGAAACAATAATGGGAGGGACTTTCAGTTAATTATTTATTAGTAGTTGATAATCTTCAAAAATGTTGCTGTACAACCCACATTCCGCACCCTAAGCTGTCACAGAGAGAAATTACGGAGAGAAAAAATCAAAGTGAGCATAAAAATAAACATAAGGAGCGAAAAAAGGCATTTGAGAAACAGTAAAGCACCAAAAAT
>NZ_JADEVX010000245.1:0-5261 GCF_015207925.1 Microcystis sp. LEGE 00066
AGCAATCTCCTATCTCCTGAATACTGACTCCTGACTCCTTATAACTAACTCCTGAATACTGATAACTGATAACTGATAAAGGAGAGAGTCAAACATAAGCCGAATTCTGTATTTCCCAACAGCAGTAAAATTGCTTTTACCTTTGTTGGAATAGAGGTTATCTATCTGGGATAATTGTTACCAATTACCTCAAGCGGTTCCTAAGAACGGGACAGGAAAAAGACCAACCTTTGTCCCTCCACCTTGCTCCCCACCGGGGTTTACCGAGCCAGTACCTCTCGATACTGCTGGTGCGCTCTTACCGCACCTTTGCACCCTTACCCCCAATCAGTTATCAGGTATCAGTTATCAGTTATCAGTTATCAGTGGAAAGTTATCAGTGGAAAGTTATTAGTTATCAGTGAATTTACTTTCGTTACTGTTTACTGATCACTGTTTACTGGAGGACGGCTACGCCGTGCCTTTGGCAACACTGAAAAAGGGGGCGGTATTTTTCTGTGGCACTATCCTCACGCTCGCGCGTACTGGACGTTATCCAGCAAGTGTGGTCTTTCGGGAGTTCGGACTTTCCTCGGAATCATTGATCAAATGATCCCGCAACCTCTAGACCAACTCTCTCCTATTCTCTAGTTTGACATACCAGAGACTCGATCGCTCATATATCCCAGTCAATAATCAGTGATCAGTAAACAGTGAACAGTGAAAAGACAGCAGGAAACTGCTATTTAATACTGCTCGCTTAATAGACCTCTTGTAAAAATCAAAAATTGTTGTTAGGGTTAGGAGTCAGTAGCCAGTAGTCAGTAGTCAGGAGAATTAAGAATGAATAATAATCAGTTAAATGGTCTATTTACGGACTTTATGCCATTTAATCCTTATTTTTGCCGTTTTTGAACCCTTAAAAATTAATTATGCAAGAGGTTTAATACATACTGCTCACTTAAAACTCAAATCTGATAACTGATAACTGATAACTGATAACTGCTCAATGTCGATCGCTCTCAACGTTAAGATCAAAGGTAATGGCTATCCGATTCTCTGTCTGCACGGTCATCCCGGTTCGGCAGCAAGTATGTCTGTATTTACTGATCATTTTTGCCAACGTTGGCAAACCCTGGCCCCGGATCTGCGCGGCTACGGTAAAAGTCGTTATCGCCCGGATTTTCAGCTAGAAGAACATCTAGAGGATTTAATCGAGCTGCTCGATCGCCAAAAAATCCAGCAATGTTTAATTCTCGGTTGGTCTTTGGGGGGTATAATCGCACTGGAATTAGTATTGCGGCATCCCGATCGCTTTCCTGGTTTAATTCTAGTGGCCTCGGCCGCACGGCCTTGGGGTAGTCATCCTCCTATCACCACCACAGATCTGATTTTGACGGGGATGGCGGCAATTCTCAATCAGATTAAACCGGGATGGCGTTGGAATATTGATACTTTTGCCCGTCGTTCCCTGTTTCAGTACCTTTTTTCACAGCATCAAGCGATATCCTATCAACATCTCGCTCAAAATGCTGTTACCGCCTACTTAGGCACTTCTCCAGCTGCTAATCGCGCTTTAAATCGGGCTTTAAAAAAAGGTTACAATTGTTTAAAATCTCTTGACAAAATCACAATTCCCTGCTTAGTTCTGGCGGGGGCAAATGATCGCCATATTACCAGTGCCTCGAGCCAAGAAACGGCCGAAAACCTGAAACTGTCTCAGTGGAAATGTTACCCAGAAACGGCCCATCTGTTCCCCTGGGAAATCCCCGACCTAGTTTTAGGGGACATTGATAATTGGTTAGCGGAACATTTTAGCGATAAACTGGCAGAGTGAAGTGAAAACTACTGCCGTGGTCGGGGACACTATCCACCCAAATTTGACCATAGTGGGCGCGAATAATCTTGCGACAGACCGATAACCCGATGCCATAACCTTCTTTACCCTCATCCCGTTTGAGACGCACATGACCCTCAAAAATATGCTCTTGTTTTTCTTCGGGAATGCCGGGGCCGGTATCACTGATGCTCACTTGTACTTTTTGAGTAGTACGATGGAGGACAGAAAGGGTAATTGCGCCGCCAGCGGGAGTATATTTGATCCCATTCTCCAAGAGATTAATAATCACCTGTCGGATTAACTCCTCATCAGCATAGACGGGGGGCAAATCTTGGGGGATATCGCTTTGGAGAATTAAAGTCTTTTCCTGAAAAGTATCAGTAAATTGAGACAAAATTTCCTGACAAAGACCTTGCAGATAAAATTTACTCTGGTGGAGAGTGAATTGCGCCGCCATGCTCTTAGAAGCTTGCAGAATATCTGTGATCAAACGGTTCATAATCCGGAACTGTTTGCGGGCCTGTTGGTGCAGTTGTTCTCGTAATTGCAGACTGCGCTCCGTATCCGGTTGATGATAGGCTAATTCGAGGGTTTCCACAGCGATGGAAGCAGCGGTGAGAGGACTGCGTAAATCGTGGGCTAACATAGCCAAAATTTGGTCTTTAAATTTTAATTGTTCTAATAATTCTTCCTTTTCCTGTTTGAGACGAAAAACCTCATCGGCAATGCGGATGAGTTCGCCCGAATGTTCCACCTCTTGAAGTTGTCCATCCTCAGCGTGATGATTTTTGACCTCCTCTTTAATCGCTTTTTGCCAGCGTACCAACCATTTTTTAAACTGTTCCACCAGATTACTGCCCGCGAGGGTATGACGGGGGCCGGGGGCAATTTTGACCAGGGCCGGGGTAGCTACAAGGCGAAAATGTTCGACTAAATGAGGTTGCTGGCGAATTTCGATGATCTGTAGGTCAATTGGGTAATCAGACTTTAAAGACTGGAGATAGGACTGAATTTGACGGATAATTTCTTGAGAACTGGGACGGTCATCAACAAATAGCAAAAGTTGAATCGAGAGAGGCGTTGTCGTCTCTCTTCCTAAAGCAGTCAGTGGCTCGTTAGATGGGAGCATCGGAAAATTAGTAAACCTAGGGATTAACGGGATCGATCGACGATCGATCGACTTTTATCATATTCTTTATTGTAGAAGCTTAAGATAGTATAAAATCTACTCAACCTAATCTTAAAGTTTTATTCCTTAATTCTAAGAAGAAATCCTATGGCTTTTGGCTATGTTGCCCTAGTTCTCCACGCGCATCTCCCTTTCGTCCGCCATCCCGAAAGCGATTACGTCCTCGAAGAAGAATGGTTATACGAAGCAATCACAGAAACCTACATCCCTCTGCTGCAAGTTTTTGAAGGTCTCAAGCGGGATGGTATCGATTTTAAAATGACCATGAGCATGACTCCGCCTTTGGTGTCGATGCTGCGGGATCCGTTACTGCAAGAGCGTTATGAAGAACACTTAGGTAAGTTAGAAGAATTAATTGCTAAAGAAATCGACCATAATCAACATAATGGCCATATTCGCTACTTAGCCGAATATTACGCTGAATCCTTCCAAAGTATCCGACAAACTTGGGAAAAATACGATGGAGATCTGGTCAAAGCCTTTAAACAATTCCTTGACAGTAATAACCTAGAAATTATCACCTGTGGTGCGACCCATGGTTATATGCCCCTGATGAAAATGTACCCACAAGCGGTGTGGGCGCAAATTGAGGTGGCCTGTCAACACTACGAAGAAAATTTCGGTCGTCGTCCCAAGGGCATTTGGTTGCCCGAATGTGCCTACTATGAAGGGGTAGAAAGAATGTTAGCCGATGCGGGCATTCGCTACTTCCTCGTCGATGGCCACGGTATTCTCTACGGTCGTCCGCGCCCCCGTTACGGCAGTTACGCGCCCATTTTCACAGAAACCGGGGTGGCTGCTTTCGGTCGTGACCACGAATCTTCCCAACAGGTTTGGTCTTCCCAAGTCGGTTATCCGGGGGATATAGTTTATCGGGAATTCTATAAAGATTTGGGCTGGGAAGCGGAATACGAGTATATTAAGCCCTATATCATGCCCAACGGTCAACGCAAGAATATAGGCATTAAATACCACAAAATTACTAGCCGGGACGGTGGTTTATCGGAAAAAGGGCTTTATGACCCCTACTGGGCCAAAGAAAAAGCCGCCGAACACGCGGGCAATTTTATGTATAATCGCGAGCGACAAGTGGAGAGTTTAGCGGGAATTATGGGCCGTCCCCCCCTGGTTGTTTCTCCCTACGATGCCGAGTTATTTGGTCACTGGTGGTATGAGGGACCCTGGTTTATTGATTTTCTGTTCCGTAAGTCCTGGTATGACCAAAATATCTACCAAATGACCCATTTAGCCGATTATCTCCGGGCTAACCCGACCCAGCAGGTCTGTCGTCCTTCCCAATCCAGTTGGGGTTATAAGGGTTTCCATGAATACTGGCTGAATGAAACTAACGCTTGGATCTATCCTCACCTGCACAAAGGCACGGAACGAATGATTGAATTAAGTCATCATGAAGCGGAGGATGAATTACAGGAACGGGCTTTAAATCAGGCAGCCCGGGAGTTATTATTAGCACAATCTTCTGACTGGGCCTTTATTATGCGAACCGGTACGATGGTTCCCTACGCTGTCCGGCGTACTCGTTCCCACCTGCTGCGGTTAAATAAAATCTATGAAGATGTGAAATCCGAGAAGATTGACTCTGGTTGGCTGGAAAAAGTCGAGGAAATCGATAATATTTTCCCCAATATTGATTACCGTGTCTATCGACCTCTGTAATCTCGGTTAGAGATTAATAAAAATTTTGGTGCGTTACAAGCTGTAGCGCACCTTGTTGCTTTCTGATTCACTCATTACTTGATCTCCTGTAGATTTCTGCACTATCTACAAAAATAGTACCCAACTTATCGAAAATTTGGGTTAAAACCCCGTCGTTTTACGACGGCTTTTCCTGATCTTTGATATAAGACTTAAGAACTTCCAGTGGCGCACCTCCTACAGAAGACACAAAATAACTGGGCGACCAAAGAGCGTCTTTCCCGTATGGCTTAGGATAACCAGCTTGTCCATACCTGCGACTAGAGACTCCCTTTAAAGAGTTGACCATTACGGAAATAGATAGTTTCGGTGGGTATTCAATTAATGCGTGTACATGATCGGACTCCCCGTTAAATTCCAAAGGGAGGAAGTGCCGAATTTACCAAATCTGCTTTTAAATTTAAAGACAAACAAATCTATTTAGCTAAATGCACAGAACCTTTACCTATTCGATGGTCAAGACAAATACCAGAAAGCTGTGACCCAAGTACAGTAACAGTCAGATTACATCCTTCTGGACGCTGGCATATTTCAATT
>NZ_JADEVX010000031.1:0-31749 GCF_015207925.1 Microcystis sp. LEGE 00066
GGTGTGGGGTGTAGGGTGTGGGAATTATGAATTATGAATTGGAAATTGGGGAGTTTTTTGCTGATAACTGATAACTGATAACTGATTAAAGTACCATTTCTCTGGTGGCCTCTGCATCTATGGGTTTAATCAGATACAATCGCAACAGATCCCCGACGATACCTAGCTGTAAGGGTAACTTACGGACTGTTTTTAGCCATTGAGGAGCGCTACTTTCATCGATCGCTTTTAATTGTAAATTACGTTCGGCACAACGGTTTAAACGGGGGAAAAATTGGGGATGGTCCACATTTAAAATGGTGGGAAAAGCGCGAGCAGAGGTATTATTAGTCTGACGAATTACCTCTTGATCAAAAGCGATCGCATCCATTCCCAAAGCATCATAAAAGTCTGAGCGTTCGCGTACAGTTAAACTATGGGTAGCAAAGACGGAAAGCAGGAAAAAACGACTCCATAATCTCGATCGCCAATTATTCCACAATTGCGGTTTAGCTCGCAGCAAGGTTTTAAAGATATCTCCGTGGCGATTTTCGTCCTGACACCAACTCTCGAAGTAATTAAAGAGAGGATTAAATTTATACTCTGGATGTTCTTGTAAATGACGATAAATGAGAATATAACGCCAATAACCGATTTTTTCGGAGAGATAGACCGTATATAACACCCATTCAAGGGGAAAAAAGGTGTAGCTACGGGTTTTGGTAATTTTGGCTAAATCGAGGTAAATATTAAAGTCAGCCATGGCTTTATTGAGAAATCCTGCATGACGCGCCTCATCTCTAGCCATAAGATGAAATATCTCCCCTAACAAGGGATTACGGCTTTTTAGTTGTCGTGACAGTTCCTTAAATAACAAAAAGCCAGAAAATTCGGAGATACAGGAGCGTTCTAGGTAATCTATAAAGGCATTTCTCGTTTTTTCATCGAGATTATCTTGATAGTTCTCAAATCCTTGCTGACGTTCAAAGTGATGCCGGTTGTAATCGGTCCGCATCTCCTCTAACATCGCTTTGATTTCGGTTTCTTGCAAAGAAAGGTCAAAATTAGCGGCAGCCTCAAAATCGGTGGTATAGAAACGCGGGGTGAGGATAGTTTCGCGCAGAACAGCTTTTTTCTGGGAGGGAGGTTCGACGGTAGTGACCATGATGGAAATTACTTGACTACATAGCTATATAAGATTTTAAACATAAATAGGTAAGCCAATGATAATTATTAAGTTTTATCAATATTTTGGGCAGTAGTGAGCAAGGGAATCAGACAAGTTGGCGAGCCGATTAGGGAAATAAGGAGTAGAATAGAAAGGTTGTGAGTCTATAACTATCGTTAAAATACTATGGCTTGTCCCAAGAAGAAAACCTCAAATGCCAAGCGCGACCAACGGAGAGCGCACTGGAGAAAGCAAGCAGCTCGGGAAGCGCAAAAAGCCTTATCTTTGGGTAAATCTGTCCTTTCTGGTCGTTCTAACAGCTTTGTCTATCCCACTAAAGAGGAAGAAGAAGGGGAAGACGAGGAATAACTTGATGATGGGGAGTGAGGTGGAGAAAACCTTTTCGCTCCCTAGTATTTTAAGATTTGTTTAGGGTTTTCGTTGTGAGTCTCAACTAATGTTAGGCAAATTCTTTAAAAAACCAGCATCTCCCGATCAAGACCGAGTTCCTCCGGGCCAATATCTCGCTAGTGGTTTTCCTGTGCTTACCTACGGGGATACTCCCCAAATCAAGACCGAGGAATGGTTATTCAAGGTTTGGGGAAAGGTGGCCACGACTAAAATTTTTAACTGGTCGGATTTTATGGCCCTACCGCAGTCGGAATTTACTAAGGATTTTCACTGTGTCACCCGTTGGTCAAAATTAGATGTGACTTGGACGGGAATTAAGGTATCGGATTTTATGGCCTTAATTGACCTGTTGCCGGAAGCCACCCACGTCATGCAACACTGTTATGGTGGTTATACGACTAACCTCACCCTAGAGGAATTCCTGCACGAGGATAATTTTTTCGCTTTTCAACTGTTTGGTCAACCTTTAACCCCCGACCACGGTGGTCCGCTGCGTTTAGTTGTCCCCCATCTCTACGCTTGGAAAAGTTCTAAATGGATTAATGGCTTAGAATTTCTCGATCGAGAGCAATTGGGTTTCTGGGAACTTAATGGCTACCATCGACGAGGTGATCCCTGGTTGGAGGAACGTTATGGCGGTTTTTGACGAGTTTTGTCTTAAAATAGGGTAATATCAGCAAACTGAAGTTACCCCCCCACAAAAGAGCATTTGGGTTTCCTTTTCTTGTACCCATGTAATTGAAGTTTTCTTAAGGTTTATAGGGATAGAAAGAGTCCCTTATAGAAATTCCCCGGAAGACTGGTTGTAGTCATTGATCACTGATAACTGAAACAACGGACCTCTTAGGTTTGGTGGGTAAAATGTATTCTAAGATACAGTCTTGCGAGCAAGAGATCTAATGAACCACAGAGACACAGAGGACACAAAGACCGATCGCTACTATATAAGTTAAACTTATAACACAAAGAATAAGAGAGCCAAATAACCGACTAATGAAAAAGATGATATTGACTTTACTATTAGCTTTGCTTTTAGTTGCTAACATGAATAGCCAAGGAGTTTTAGCAGTGACGATCGATTTTCAATGGTCGGGAAATCAAGGTTATACAGCTAAAGGTTCTTTTAGTTATGATGAAAAAACGGCCCCGACTATCTTTTCAGAAAAAGGTTCGGGAAAGATGCAAGTTTTAGAAGATTTTCAGGTATCTTTTTATGATAATAGTGGTCAGGAGATAGCTAAATACGATAATGTCAGCGAGGGAATTTCCTCGGCTAATTATTTTCAGTTTAATTTTAATACCAAAACTGGTCAAGTTTTTGGCTCGATCGATCTGGGGGGTGAAGGGATGGGAGAAATCTATCTTCAAGGGGTGGTTAACGATAATTTGGCACTCTTGCGCGTGGAGTCGGTAGATCTGGTCATGGATGAGGATGATTCACCGGAAATTATTGTTCAATCTTGGCATTGATTAGGATATATAATTGGTACTTTTGGTAAAATTTCCTAACTATAAAGCCAATCATGGAAGAAACTATCAGTATAGACCTCGTTTCCACACAGAAACCAGAAGAGCCAATAAATTTTCGCAGTAACAAATATTGTCTAATGATCTGACCAGTTTATTGAAAAGTAATTTAATATCTTATAATTGTATCTAGGGATTTTTTAGAAGATGAAGCAATGGGAATTTTAAAAAAAATTTCAATTTCATCTGGTCGTAAATAGCGACAGCTTTGTGGAACTCTAAAATTTACAATTTGTGATCTTAACTCTTCAAGCTTTATAGGTGCCGGGAAGGTTATAATTTCCTTCAATACCAAGCAATGTCCTGAGGAAATACCGTCATAATAGTTCATGAATTCCTCATAAGATATACATCCTTCTTTCCCTTTTAATTTCCATAAATTTTCTACTGTATCATTAATGATCTCATCAATAATAAATTTTCCTACTAAGGCTTTTTGTGGAGATGAAGAATATATAAAAACTTGATCTCCCTTTTTGATAGATGAGTACATTGATCGGCGAAATTCTGCCGTTTTTTCTCCTTTTAATATTTTCTCAACGTATTTGGGTTTAATCGACATTAGAATAGTTTTATGTAACATAGAATGTTCTCTTAATTTAAAATTTGCATACCCTTATTATACAATGTTTCAAATGCTGATCTAGAAATTTTATAAGGAGAGGGAAATGTGACTTTGTTATTGAGTATTTGCTGAATACTCTGTAGAGGGATTGGTGATTTAAGCAATTCTGTATAGCTAAAACGAATGGCCATGATTTTATTATCAATATTATTTTTGGCAATTTTTAAAATTTGCTCAAAATCGTAGACTCCTAACCGCCTAAATTGACGATGTAATTCTTTGGGGGTTCCAGTAATAATTTCATCGATTTTGGAACAAGCTCTCAAACTTTGAGTACCTATATACTTTGGATCATCACTAATATACCAGAGAACACGACTAGGAGCAGATAATCCACCAGAGTTAAGAACAGAACGATAGTAAACGGCTTCACAATTAAACGCTAAATCTTTTCTTGCTCCAAATATTGTTTGATTAGCTAATTCCGAATCAAATAAGTCTACCGCCCATTTAGCTTGAATTGGAATAATAAAACTAGGAATCTCTGCATCAACGATTTTACAAGGATGAAACAATCGTTCAATATAAGTTGCTGTATTCCTATCATTTATAGAACTATCTTGTAAAATCTCTATAGGTTTGGATAAAATATTTGTATTAAAAATTGATTCTGAGTTTAACCCATTTAACTTTTTAGTTAATTGTAGAGTTGTTCCTGAAAAAACTAAGTGATGTTTTATCCATTCTTCCCCATCTTGAACAAATAGAGTATCTTGAATAGATTGAATAATATCTTTGTCAAGGTACTGATCAGTAATTCTTGTTGATAATCTTTCTTTGTTGGATGCTTCTAAAATAAATATTGAAAGCAAATGTAATATAATTGCCTTTCTCATTTTACCAATATTATTATTGACACGAAGCAAAGGAATTTTTAATTGATTTTTTTCTGACCAATCATACACAAATAGTGCTATATAATTACTACTTAATTGTTTGTTATTAGCATGATCTAAGACAACAAAACAATTATACTCATTTGGACTGGACAGAAATCCTTGTAAATAATTTTTAAACTCATTTTTTTTCTCCCTTTGTCCTGACATTAGAAATTGTTTCAATAACTGCTTTTGTTCTCCTTCTTTTATCAGTCGTTTTTCTATAGTAGTTCCTGCGAGGCGTACAGGTTGATATTCTGATGTTCTTAATAAGTTATCTAGTTTTATAATTAAGTCTGTAGGGCATAAAATTTGAATTGAAAACTTATCATAAAGTATAGATTCTAGCTCAAGTAGCTTTGTATCTCGTGTAACGAAAATCTCTGACTCAGAAGCAATAGCTCTTGCCAATTGTCTTAAATCAGATTTATCCTGATCTGTTTGTGGTGTAGGACAGATTTTAAGAAGTTCTAAATGCACCCAGTCAAATTTTGAATGAGAGCAAAAAACTGGGCAAAATTTACTGGCGTATTCTTGAGCTTTACTTCTACAATTATAATCTTTCTTGCGATTGATTTCATTATTAATTTCTTCAGTTAAAAATATTTCAATTTCTTCCTGTAGCCAATCTGAAAGCAAATAATTAGATTCTTGACATTCGCTATCATAATAGGGATCTGTCATGAAGTCAAAGAAAATATTGGCATCAATAACAACTTGAATCTTAGACTTGTTTTTTTGCTCGATTAGCTCTTTGATTAATGGAGGGATTGTATGCTCTAAATCCCAAGTTGTCAATAAATGTCCTTCTGAACTTTTTCCAGGTTTTTCCGATTTGGCAATAAATCCAAAACTTGACCACATTGAACTCAAGTTATAATCCATGCGACAATCAAAAACAATTCCATAAAGTTGCTGTTTTTGGGTTTTGTCAATCAGGTGTTCAACTAATTGTCTGGCAACACCTTTTCTTCTAAAATTTTCATCAGTACATAAATGTATTATATGTGCTTTGTTAGTCTTTTGCTTAATTCTATACATTAAATATCCAACACATTTTTGGTCTAGACTAATGGCCGCTAAGATATGTCCTTTATCTGCATGATCTATAAATCCACCTTCAGGCATAAAACCCAAAGTCTTAGAGTTTTTACGACCCAACTCTTGTATTTTTTTTAAATATGTTGATCCATTTTCAATTGCAATAATTTCAACTTTCATAAAGAAATATAAAATTAAAATGTTGATTATTTATGAGGTGACTATTTGACTATATAAACATAGTAATTTAGCCTAATTTTTCCGCTAATTCTAACCAGCGATCGGTTAAATTATCAATTTTTTGACTTAATTGAGCTAATTCTTCGGTCAGAGCGGTTATTTTACTAAAATCTTCTAGGGGTTCTCCATAAAGTACCTGTTCAATTTCAGCTTTTTTTGCTTCTAAAATTGGTATTTGTTTTTCGATGTCTTCGTATTCTTTTTTCTCTTTAAAAGAGATTTTCTTATTGACGGGTGAGGGAGAAGCTTTAACAGTTTTTGGGGTGACTTTTTTTTCTTTTGGTTCCTCCTCCTCTTTTTTCTGATCGAGATAAAGGGAATAATTACCCGGATATTGACGGATATTACCCCCAGTTTCAAAGGAAAAAATAGTATCAACTACTCGATCAAGAAAATAGCGATCATGGGAAACAACAATCACACAACCGTTAAAGTCCTCTAAATATTCTTCTAAAATTGCTAAAGTCTGCACATCCAGATCATTGGTGGGTTCATCTAAGATTAAAACATTAGGCGCACTCATCAAAACTCGTAGTAAAAATAAGCGTCGTCTTTCTCCTCCAGAAAGTTTATAAATTGGTGCATATTGTTGATCGGGAGGAAAGAGAAATTTTTCTAACATCTGGGAAGCGGTGATGACGCTGCCGTCTAGGGTTTTGACTAATTCGGCCACACTTTTCAGATATTCGATCACTCTTTGATTTTCGTTGATATTGAGATCATCGGATTGTTGATCGAAGTAACCAATATGAATAGTGGAACCGATGTCAACCGTGCCTGAATCGGGGAGAGTTTTCCCGGTAATAATATCCATGAGAGTAGATTTTCCTACCCCATTACTGCCAATAATACCGATGCGATCTTCGGGGGTAAAAATATAGGTAAAATCTTTAATTAAAGTGCGATCTCCGTAAGCTTTCGAGATATTTTCTACTTCGATAACTTTTTTGCCGATGCGTCTTCCTGCGGTGGCAATATCGACTTTTCCCTCCACCTGTTTAAATTCCTTATTACCCATGGACTGAATGCGATCGATCCGCGCTTTTTGTTTGGTACTGCGCGCTTTTGGTCCCCGGGATAACCATTCTAATTCCCGTCGTAAAACTCCCGCGTGTTTGCGTTGACTACTGGCGATCGATTCTTCCGCTAAAGCTTTTTTTTCTAGATAATAGGCATAATTACCGGCATAAGTAGATAAATCTCCCCGATCGATTTCAATGATGCGATTAGTCACTCGATCGAGAAAATAGCGATCATGAGTAATTAATAATAATCCTCCCCGAAAACGGGACAAATAACTCTGTAACCACTCCACGGAAAGCGCGTCTAAATGGTTTGTGGGTTCATCCATCAACAAACAGTCAGGATCGGCTAAAAGTGCGGTAGCGATGGCGATTCTTTTGCGATATCCCCCCGATAAATCTCCCACGCGAGCATTAAAATTATCGATACCCAGTTTACTTAAAATAACTTTAGCATTAGTTTCTAAATCCCAGGCGGCAAGTTTATCAATTTGTTGCGAAACCCTTGACAAACGTTCCATAATAGTATCCAGATTTTCTGGCTCATGGACAAGGCGATCGGACAATTCCTCGTATTCCTTAATTAAAGTCATACTTTCGCCACTATCGGCGAAAACCTGCTCTAAAACCGTTTTATCGTCGTCTAGCTCCGGTTGCTGGGGTAAATAGACGATTTTCATCCCCGAATTGATTTGAATTTCGCCACCATCGATCGCTTCTAACCCGGCGATCATTTTCAATAGGGTCGATTTTCCCGATCCATTCGTACCGATCAGGCCGACTTTATCGCGATCATCGAGACTAAAACTCGCATCTTTGAGAATTTCCTTGATACCGAAGTCTTTTTTGAGCGATCGAACCGTCAGCAGTGTCATGATTTCTGGGAATAATCCTTCTTTTCTAGTGTAGTGTCTGGACTAATGCAAAGGATAGATTAAGCAGGTTCTGCTGAAAAAGTTTTTCCCGAGGAAAAAAAACCTGTCCCTAATGCCGACGATAACCAGAAAAGGGACAGATTGGCTCAATGGAATGAGATTATTTTCAAGGGCCAGAGGGCATCAGGAATTACATCATACCCATGCCACCCATGCCACCCATGCCACCCATGCCGCCCATGCCGCCCATGCCGCCCATGCCGCCCATATCGGGGGCTGCGGCTTCTTTAACGGGTTTTTCGACCACAAGGGCTTCGGTCGTTAGGACCATGCCGGCGATAGAAGCGGCGTTTTGAACGGCTGACCGTACCACTTTAGCCGGATCGATAATTCCGGCGGCGATTAAGTCTTCGTACTTGCCGGTGAGGACATTGTAACCAACGCTAAAAGCGGTATCGCGCACACCTTCCACGATCACATCCCCTTCCACACCGGCGTTATTAGCTAACTGACGCAGGGGTGCTTCTAGGGCTTTGGCGACGATATCGGCGGCGACTTTTTCCTCATCGTTAGTCAAAGAAGCTTTGAAAGCCTTCACCTTAGAAGCCAGATGAATCAAGGTTGTACCACCGCCCGGGACGATACCTTCTTCCACGGCGGCTTTGGTGGCATTGAGGGCATCTTCGATGCGGAGTTTGCGATCCTTGAGTTCGGTTTCTGTGGCTGCCCCGACTTTAATCACGGCCACACCGCCGGCTAATTTAGCGATGCGTTCCTGTAATTTTTCCTTATCGAATTCAGAATCGGTTTCTTCTAACTGTTTTTTCAGTTGGGCGAGACGTTTCTGCACATCGGCCTTATTGCGGCTGTCCCCGGAGGCGACAATAATTGTATTGTCTTTTTCTAGGGTAATTTTTGCCGCTTGCCCTAGCAGATCGAGGCTAACCGTGTCAAGACTTAAGCCCACTTCTTCGGAAATCAGACGACCGCCGGTGAGGATGGCGATATCTTGTAAAACCGCCTTGCGACGTTCCCCAAAACTGGGGGCTTTGATGGCGACGACATTTAAGACACCCCGGGCCTTGTTGACCACTAGAGTGGCTAAGGCTTCGCCGTCCACATCTTCGGCGATAATTAATAGGGGACGACCTTGACGAGCAACGGCTTCGAGGACGGGGACTAATTCAGCGATCGCACTAATTTTTTTATCGGTAATCAGGATCAGGGGGTTGTCGTACTCGACGATCTGTCTTTCTTGATCGGTGATGAAATAGGGAGAGATATAACCGCGATCGATCTGCATCCCTTCCACTACTTCTAATTCGGTGGTTAAGGATTTCGATTCTTCCACGGTGATTACGCCATCGGTGGTGACTTTTTCCATGGCGGCGGCGATCATTTTTCCCACTTCTTCATCGTTGCCGGAAGAAACGGTGGCCACTTGAGCGATCGCATCTCCAGCGATCGGTTTAGCGACGGCGGCGATTTCTTCCACCAGATAGGCGATGGTTTTGTCCAGTCCGCGTCTTAAAGCGACGGGATTGGCCCCGGCGGTAACGTTTTTCAGACCTTCTTTAATTAAAGCCTGGGCGATGATGGTGGCGGTAGTGGTGCCATCTCCCGCTAAATCTTTGGTTTTTGCCGCTACTTCCTGAATTAATCTCGCCCCGGTGTTTTCGAGGGGATCGGACAATTCGATTTCTTTGGCGACGGTGATGCCGTCATTAACGATCTGGGGGGCGCCGTATTTCTTTTCTAACAAGACATTGCGTCCTTTCGGACCGAGGGTGATTTTTACCGCATCGGCCAAGGCGTTGACGCCTTTTTCTAGGGCGCGACGGGATTCATCTTTGAAGGCAATGATTTTGGACATGGTATCGCTGTTGTGATAGGACTCCTTATAGTTAATTTAGCACTCTTAGGGCTGGAGTGCTAATCCCGGTGTGCGGTTATTGAGGAGATAAGGGTGTTATCTCCCCACGGCAGACTGAATTGAGTTAAAAAAATAAAAATTTATCAAGATTTATGAATAATTGCAGAAAATCAATGATAAATATTGTAGTATCGAGAAAATAATCGAATTTGAGCCAATTTTCGCCTTTTTTTAGGAGAAGACAATCATGATTAATCTGAATCCTGCTATCGAACAAAAAATTAATCAATTTATTCTAGAAACCCAAAATAAATTTAGTCAGGATAAATCAGCTACCCTTGCTAGTTATCAAACAGAAGCCGAAACAATAACTCAAGAGACTAATAATTTAAGAGATGAACTTATTCAAAAACTAGGTGAATTAACTTTTTCAGAAACTTCACCTAGCAGAGAAGAATTAGAAAAACAAATAATAGCCCATACAGATCAGCTTGTGGAGACAATCAACCTTTTATCTACTGGCAAAAGTTCAGAAACTCCTCTTGATACTTTCAGCCAAGAAACTGATAGCTTAGTCGCAACAATTACGACTCTATTCGATGCTAATGCTAACGATGTAAACTTGCCAAAACTCAAGGAAAAGCTAACTGCTTGGCAAACAAAAGTTAAAGATACTTTGGTTAAATTTTCCACCACTGTGGAATTACAACAGAAAAATGAGTCTTTGATTGCTGAACTGAGGGATAACTTATCCAAATATAGTTCAGTAGATGAACAATTTGAAAAGTTAATTAAGGAATTTAAAGATAATTTTGCACAACTACAAATACAAGAAGAAAGTATTTTATTTCAAACTTTAGACGATTTAATCAATGAAATTCAAGCTAGAGATGAGGCAGTCAAACTAAATCAAAGAATTGATACTTTGCTGGAAAAAACCAAAGAACAAGTAGCGGGATTCACTCAAGAATTAGACCGGGAAGTACAGGGAGAATTAGCCAGATTAATTACAATACTAGGGATAGCGCAGGTAGAACTCATGAACATTTCAAAACCTTGTGATATCATGCAAGTAAAGGCGGTGGTAGATACGGGAGAAATTGCGATTAAATCTTTAATAGGTAAACCTAATATTATTCTGGCACAAAGATTACGCTATGCTGCCAGAACGGGATTGAGAGAAATCCAGAAAGGTCTTGGGTTTACTCTACTAAATGTCAGAGATAATTTTTACCATTCTTTCAAAATACCTACAAAAGTTTTAATTGGATTAGTGTTAGCTGTACCTTTGAATTGGGGTATTATGAACTCCCTTCCAGTGAAAAATTTGCTTAGTCCCTTACCTCCAATCATAAATTCTAGTAAGCAAAACACTGAGGACAAAGATGGAAATTTTAGAGTCTTGATATTGATATTGATGACAGGTACTTTAGGGGGAGCAGTTAGTCTTTTAACTCGTTTGCAAGATTTTGATAATCCCAAAAATCAAAAATATGACGATGACCTCTTGCCATTTATAATTGGTTTAACTAAGCCCATTTTAGGGGGAAGTTTTGCTTTCTTTATTCTACTAATCCTTAACTCTAACATTTCTCCCTTAGAAATTCGGGGTGGCACTGGAGATAAGGGGAATGACACCTATTTATATGGACTTTTGACAATGGCTTTTGTGGCTGGATTTAGCGAACGTCTTATTCCCGATTTAATTAATCAAGTAGAGAAAAAAGTAACTGTAGAGGCTAGTTCCACTGGACAGGGACTACCTCCAACGATTTCGATCGCTCCGCCTAGCCAAAATTTAGAATTAAATGGAATCCAGGAATTTAGCATTAACCCCGTTGGTAACTACACCATCACAATCTCACCGCCAGACAGCGGTAAAATTGATAAAAATACCACTGATGCCAAATTTACCTACACTGCACCTGCACAAGGAAATAATGGGGATAAAATTACTATTACTGCCACTTCTGATTCCGGACAAACTGCCAAGGCTACGGTCACTTTAACTGCATAAAAAAAGACCGAGAGAGCCTTCTAGTTTGACAAAAAAGGATAACTCCCATTTACCCCGATTTCGGATTAATGGGAATAGCCAATGCTTGAACTTGAATTTTTTTTAACTCGGAAACTAATCGAATCGCCTGCTGTTCGTAGAGGGGAGCGCCTAGGGTCGCTGGCAAATTTTCCATGAGATCGCTGGCGGTTTTTAGGGGACAATTAGAAAAACGACTGATTACGGTGGGTGCTTCTGCGGCAATATTTCGATTAAAGGCTTTTTCCACCCGCACGCGCCAAGTTTTGGGAGTTCGACGACCCTGTTCCACCCGTCGCAGTCCGTTGATAGTGGCCAGCACCACAATGCGATCGCCGATGCGTAAATTGAAATAGTCTTCGGGCATTAATTTCGGGGCTTGCCGTTCTCGTTGGTGTAGGATCGGCACGACTCGATAACCGTAGGCAATATCCCCGATCGAGCTACCATTGAGAGTATCTCCGGCTTCGATCTCGTATTCCGTCACCAGAATCGTTTTTTGCGCCCAACGGAACAGATAGATGATATTTTCTCCGAAAGCCGCTCCCGTGAAGGCTTCTGCCGCCACGGTGTTGGTTCCTAAAATGTGAGATCGGGGCAGAATTTGACTTAATTGTTGACTAAGGTTGTCGTCGGTGGTGCGGATGACTAAGTAGCTTTGGGGGTTGAGTTTGCGGGTGGTTAGGGCCACTTCTAAATTGAGGATTTCGTCATCGGTAACAATCGCTATACTTTTGGCCCTATCTAAATTGACATTTTTTAAAGATTCTTCGATATTTCCCGTCATCAGGGGGATTTTTGGCAGGATAGTCGCATCAAAATCCCTATTTAAGCTGACCCCGACGATCGCCTGTTGCATTTCTAGTAATAAATTAGCCACTTCTCTGCCGACTCGACCTAAGCCCACAATAACGATATGATTCTGTTGGGGAACTGGGGGACGGTTAGGGATAAATTGAAATCTTGATGATAATAAAGTTTCGGTCAAAATGGCATAGAGAACCCCGATAAAAGCGGTTCCAGCTAAGGTTAAAAAGAGACTAAATAGCTGCATCCACCAGGGGACTGCATTTAAATCTTCGGGGTTAGAGGCACCGAAAACATCCCCATAACCACCTAATAAAAGAATCGCCGTTCCTGAAAGAGAGGAAATAAAGGAAGCTCTCGGGGCGTAGAGATGGAAAAGAAAAGTCCCGATAATTACTAGGAGGATAATGATAAATACTGACAGGAAAGCCACCCGATGAATTTGCTGCTGAAAACTCAATTGCCAGAATTGTTGGATTTCTTTGAGGAATTTCTGCCAAAAATCCCGCAACTTCTGGGGAGAATTTAACGGTTTCTGGCGGACAGCATCGATGTTTTGATAGGTAGTTTCGATGGTGGTAATGGTATCACCAGCCCGGATAGTGGTGGTGGGAGACCATTGATAAAATCCGGCCCTTAAAGGTTCATCGGGGGCTGTGTGTGCTAACAGACGACGGGTGGGAGTATTTAAATCACCTAAAAAGCGATCGAGTAAACCATCTTCGGGGCTAATTTGTCTCTGGATAATCCGCAATTTCTGACCGTCGAGATGCAAAAAACCGAGGGTTTCTGTGCCTAATGTGGCTAAAGCAAAGGCATTGGCGGGTAGTTGGGTGGGTTCATAGGCGATAAAATTGCCTAAACGTTCCTTGAGTAGCTGATTGAGATTATCTTTAGAAGAACGCACCACTAAGCGGGTAAGGGGATTTAATTGCCGAATAATTAGGGCAGTGGTGGCATTAATTCGCTCATCACTGGTGACAATTAAAGCAGCCCGACAGCGATCGATTCCTGCTCTTGCTAAAATGTTTTTTTGACGACAATCACCGATAATTATTTCCTCTAATAAATCGGGAAAATCGTTAATTTCCCAACTGGGAGGCTCTATTAGTTCGATACCGACAACGCTAACCCCAAACTCTTTTAAAGATTTGACGCAGTGTTGTCCGAGACTACCCAATCCACAAACTAAAAAGCGATCGGCTAACTTGACATTCCCAGGGACAAAGCTGAGAGATTCTTGGTTCATAGATTCTGCTTGTCTTAAAAAATAGAAGGATTTTTGGCTCTTCGTTACTTGTTATGGTTCGATAGGGGGGCATAAATCAACAAAATCTTTATCTGGTAAGGGATTTAATTGATTAGTTCGCTTTAGATAAAAAACAATTGACAAAAATCGCCCAATGTCTTTCTCTATAAGAGTTCCATCCCTTATAACTCCCGTCTATTGCATAAGACAAACCGAAGAACCGGATTTTTCAAACTTCTGATCCCCCCTGCCCCCCTTGATAAGGGGGGTGCTGATCTCCCCTTAATCTACCCTTAATTTTTTTTAACTAAGGGGGGTATTAGACAATTTTAAACAACTACCTAATTATAACATACCAGCGTTTTTATTGCGTACCCGTTGATACATTTCTTCCATTACCTCGATAAAGGAAGTATCCTTATCCCAAAATGCAGGATAATCACCAGCTTTTTTAATGACAATTGCGGGAATAGTTGCGGATTTAACTAACTGAGGATTTTCTGGTAAACGGTGATGAGATTGCCAAAATTCTTTGAGATCAATTGTTTCTGCTGCTGGTATAGTTTCGGGTTTAGTGTGATAGGAGTTAACGGGGTTAAGAGGAATTTTTTCCTCTTGGATAGAGGAGGAAAGCAGCTTACCGAGGGGAGTTTTTGCTAACTCTTGCAGTAATTTTTGACGAGAGATACCCCGTAATTCAAATAAGAGGAAAGGATCCTGATCTAATTGGGAAGCAACGAGGTAATAAACTCCAGCAATATGTTTACAGGGATTTTCCCAATCGGGACAGGAACAATTGGTGATAAAATCCTTTTGACTGTGGGGTAATAAGTGCAGATTCAGATCGCTAAATGCTTCATCAATATTATCGGGAACTTCTTTGAGCAGCAGTTTAGAGATCATACTCGCTCTTGAACCAAGATTATATAAAGCTTGTGACCACTCTGCTTTAGTAATTGGTTTAATCTCGATACTCACCTTATACAAAGGTTCTTTATAAACTCCAAAGTAGGGATTAATGGAACCTCGCACCTGAGCAGTAATTAAATTACCGTCAATTTCGTAATTCTTGACTTTATCATTTTTAGCGTAGGAACGTCCTCGACTCAAACGCGCTGAGTCGGTAAATTCCTCTAATGCTTCTATAAAGCGTTGTCCCCACCAAGTTTTACTAAATTTATTCATAGGTTTACCTCCGTTAAATAATTGTCTGTTTATTCAATGCGATTAACTGACGAAAACTTTCGTTATCTAATTCCGTTAACCAGGATTCATCATTACTAACAATAGCATTAGCTACCTTTTTCTTTTCCTCGATCATTTCATCAATTCTTTCCTCTAAGGTTCCCAAAGTGACAAATTTATGCACGAAAACATTTTTTTGTTGACCAATTCTAAAAGCGCGATCGGTTGCTTGATTTTCCACCGCAGGATTCCACCAACGATCAAAATGAAAAACATGATTTGCTTTGGTTAAAGTAATCCCCACTCCCCCAGCTTTTAGGGATAAAATAAATACGGAAGGTTCTGTTTCGGGATGTTGAAATTCTTCGATCATTTGTTCTCGTTTTGGTTGAGAAGTCCCCCCGTGAAGATAATAGGTATTATAGCGAAAAGTTTGTTTGAGGTACTTTTGTAAGGAGTCACCGATTTCAGTAAATTGAGTGAAAATTAGCAGACTATCTCCCTCTAAAATTACTTCTTCTAGCATTTCTCCCAAACGCTCTAACTTATGCGATCGCTCAGGAGTAAAAGCGCTGTTATCCTGTAGAAATTGACGGGGATGATTACAAATTTGTTTCAAGCGCATCAGGGTAGATAAAATTAATCCTTTGCGTTTTATTCCCTCCGCTTCTTCTAATTGTTTTTCCACTTCTTTGATAACAACTTCATAGAGAGAAGCTTGTTCTTTAGTTAAATTACAATACTGTTTGTTTTCCACTTTGTCAGGCAAATCTTTAATTATCTGCTTATCGGTTTTTACCCGACGCAGAATAAAAGGTTCCACTAATTTTTTGAGAACCGTGGACTGGAGACGATCATTTTGTTTTTGGATTGGCACTTCAAAAGCTTTACGAAATTGAGTTTCTTTACCTAAATAACCAGGGTTAAGGAAGTTAAAAATTGACCATAAATCAAGCAGTCTATTTTCTACTGGAGTTCCCGTTAATGCGAGACGATGTTGTGCAGATAAACTCAAGATTGCTTTAGTTTGTGCCGCTTTAGGATTTTTGATATTTTGTGCTTCATCAATTACTAAACGTTGCCAAGATTGCGAGTTAAATAATTTCAAGTCCTTGCGAACTAAGGTAAAAGAAGTAATGACGATATCCTTGTGACTAGCTACTGTCTGAAATTCGTTCTCATCTTGATAGCGCTTACTACCATGGTGAATTAAAACCTGAAGATGGGGGGCAAATTTTTCAATTTCTTTTGCCCAATTTCCCACCACGGAAGTGGGTGCAACTAGCAGAGTTGGTAAAACATTATTATCTCCCTCTCTTTCCCCAATCAATCTAGCAATTACTTGTAGGGTTTTTCCCAGTCCCATATCGTCAGCAAGACAACCATTTAACCCCAATTGTTCTAGGTATTGAATCCAGGCAACTCCGCGCTTTTGGTACTCCCGCAGCGTTCCTTGTAATTGGGGAGGATTTTCGATCGGTTCTAGTTGACTAGGATTTTGTAATTTCTCTAGCATAGAACCCAAAAAATCATCGGTTTCAACAATAATTTCTTCTGGGTATTCGGCAGCTTTTTTCATTAATTCAATCAGATTCATCTCAGGATTTTCCTGCTGATATTTCTGCCAAAAATCCAGCATTTGCTGCATTTTATTTTGTTCTAATTCTACCCATTGACCTCGAAATTTAACTAAGGGTGTTTTGGTGTTAATTAATTGTTGCCATTCCTCTTGACTAATAGTTTCTTCACCGATGGCTAATTCATATTGATATTCAATGATGTTTTCGATGCTAAAAATCCCTTTACTAACGGGGGTAGATTTGCCTGATTTAGACGTAGTTTTTAGCCGAACTTTAGCGCGTTGACGACCTTCGGGAGTCCACCAAGCGGGAATAATTACCTTATATCCCGCATCTTCTAAAATCCAAGCAGTTTCTTTTAAGAAAGTAAAAGCTTCTGTAAGGTTGAGAGAAAATCCCGTCGGTTTATCCGTTTCTAATCCTTGCCAAATGGGGGGATAAATACGGGCAGCATAACCCAAACTTAGTAAAATATTTTTGTCTAAATCTTGACCAAAATGCGCTCGTATGCTTGTTCTAGTTTCGGGTACTGCATACCAATATTCGTCTAATTCTAATCGCAGGGAGGGGTCTTGTTTAGAGATGAGGATAAAAGTAATTTGCCACTGTTCAATATTATTTTCTGGGGCCTCGGTTAGTTTAAAACCCAGAATAAAATTAGATATATTTTGGTCTCCTAGTAATTGCTGTCTCCAAGTTTGCCACTGTTGATATTTTTCTAAAGCGGCGGCAGTTTGCAGAAATCCGGCAGTTTTAGTCACAGAGAGGCAATCACCTATAATTGTCTCGCTAATTTTTTTATCAAAACTGGCAGGAATTGCTGTGTTAGTGACAATTTCATTGAGGAGACATTCGGAGAAGTGCCTGAGTAGGGTTTTGGGATCGTATAATTGTGGTGAAGCATGGGGATTTTCAGCACCAGCAAGACAAATGCGGGGAAGATATTCGAGATAGTGATCAAGATTGGTTTCGTAGGTTGCTGATATAATTTCCCAAAGAGGATAGATGGCAAAGTTAGCGGTTTTCTGGTTATTTTTGGCTAATTCTCGATATTTAAAGGCAGGAATATAGTTATCTTTGAGAATTATTTCTTTAAAAGCTTGACTGTAGTGATACCAAAAAAGTAAATCTGCACCTAACTGAATCTCTGAGGAGTTGTAAAGACAGATAAAGTGCAGATCATTGAGCAGTTTAAGTACAGGATTAAGGGGATAACAATCAATTTGCCAAGATTGCCATTGGCTATTTTCTGGGGGTTCTTTTTCTAGATAACGCAGTAATTCTAAGGAGGGTAAAGGTTGATTATCTTGGCTAGGTAAAAGAAAGTAGCGGGGGACAAATTGCCGACTAAGAGGATTATAATTCGATTGAACTATTCCTAATTCTCCAGTGAGAAAGCTAGTTAATTCCTCTTTGCTTAACTGAAAAGGATGATAATTATCAGCAGTGCTGCGGCTCTTTTTCGGGGTGCTAGTTTCTCCCCAAAGATAAAAGCTACCCTTCTGAATAAATTCGTCCGTTGATTGAGGAATCCAAGTACCGTGAAGAATTTTCATGGTTTTTAATTAGTACAAAAGAACTTAAATGAGGGCAACATTTAGCCTCTAGAAAAATTGTAGCGATTATGGGAGGATTCTCGACACTTTCTTATTTTTATCCCTTTGGGAACCCAAAAGTTCTCTGGATCAGAGAAAAAGGTTAATAGCGTTTCTAGGACAAAAAACCATTGAGAAGACGTGATCGGCGGTTTTTTTGAGCTTAAAGCTTATCCCTATATGGGTTTAAAGCTATTTTTGTTCTAGGTTTTGTTGAGGTTCCACTAAGAAGGATGGCTAATTATAGCAATTCCCCAAAATCCGGCTACAGGAGTTCGATCCCCCTACCTTCGGCATCTCCCTTAAAAAGGGGAACTTAAATTCGATAATTCGAGCTGTAGTTTTTATGGGTGAGAATTGGTATTAATTAACTTTTACCCAAATACTGCGGAAATATTTTTCGGAATTATTTTTATCGATAATATCTTTACAGGGAGTATTACCAACTCGCTCGATTGTACCATCATCGCTTAAAATCTGAAAGCGATCTGGGAAATGGGGATCAAACAACAAAGCTTCTGGACGAAAACCTTCAGGGAATTGCAGTGATTCTATCTTTTCTGGTGCATCTTCTTTTTTTCCTGACCAAGTATAGACAACAAATTGATCGCCTCCATAAAATTCTCCGGCAATAATTAAATATACTTCTAAAGCCGGCCAAAATTCAATGCTGCGAATTCCTAATCCTCCCAAATCCAACAAGATAGGATCACCAAATTCAGCTTTAGCCGTGGTTGAATTAGTAACTAAACTCTTGGGATTTTTTAGGGGTAATAAAAGAGCTTTACCGTTGGGGACAGGATTACGAAAACCGATTAAGATATTTCCGTCTGGAGTTGCAGTTAAACCTTCAATATTTAATCCTCCTTCAGCTTTAGGAGCTTTGGTTTCTGCTGTTTTGAAATCAAAAATTTTAGCCAATTGAGAGTCTTCGATAATATCGCGCAATACTAACTGAGTATAAGACTCACCCACTTGAACTATACTAGAGCCGTCATCGGTAATTTTACTAGCAAAAAATTGATGACGAGGGAGTTTTCGTTCAGCACTTTTATTGCGACCGTGGGAAGTAATCCAATAGATTATGTCATTGAGTACAGTTACCCCTTCTAAGTCAATTTCTCTGTTTTTGGGATTGTTTTTTAGCCAACTATTAATGTCAATGGTTTCCAGCGCTTTTCCCGACTCTTGAGAGGAATAAATCCAGAGAAAATTACCTAATTCTGGATCCGTCTCATCATTACCAACAACAAATTTATTTTCTCCTAAAGCAATAGCTGCAGAAGCATCACAAATTCCTTGATGTTTGATTTCTTGGATAATAGAAAATTTGAGAGATTGCATGATTGTATTCTCCTTGTTAACTGGAAAAGTGAGGATTGAGAAAATTATAGGCAATAAAAGACAAGAAATGACTAGAAATAATCTGAGAAAGGATTAATTTGAATAACTAATTCCTTCTAGGTTCAAAAATTTTTCGAGTGTCATAATTAGAGTACCAAGACTTCCTAAGATTATATCAAATAACAACTGTTTTTGCTATCTTTTTTGAATTGGCGAACTATTACAAAAAGCAGTGACATAAACTAAAGTTTAATAATTCTGTCAAGGATTTCGATTGTTCTACCTAAAAGTTTCAAAAAACCGACTGTATCATCCAGTTTTTTGATTTCTTTGTTGATGGCATCTATTCCTTCATTTAGTTCAATTTCATTAGCTTTTAGTTCGCTAACTAAAACACTAGCGATATTGATACGAGTTTCATTGACAAGTCTTTTCCACTCTGTCCGAAACTGCTTAAATTGCTTTTTTTGGTCATCATCAGGAAACTTACCTAAAATACCAGGGATGGTCAATTGATTTTGAATTGCACTAATTTCATCAAGAAATTCTTGCAGCGCCTCAAGTAATTTTTGTGTATCAGTATTTGTGGTCATTGTCTTTTACTCCTGTGGTAGTCTTGTTTGGGTTGATTGATCTTTTTAAATCTTCCGATACGTTGATGAGAGATTCGATCTCAGATAATAAAGCATTGGCACGTCCAATGGTAAATCTATCTTCCAAGAGCAATTTAAAAGACTCCTTAAAAGATTCTGTTGCTTTAATTGCGTCATCTAAACCTTGAATTGAAAGAGTCATTGTTCTAATTTGTCTGCGTCTAATTATCCAATCATCGGGTTTTTCAATTGGTTGTTCAGCAGCAAATGCGGGTAAAACAGAGCGCTCATCTTTCAGGTTTTGAATATCCTTTAAATCAGTTTTAATCTGACTGGTAAGCAGTTTCAGTAAAGCTTCCTGTATAGCAATTTCTCGATAAATTGCTTCCTTCCTTGCCTCTAATTCTTTTCTTAGTTCACCCTTGATTTTTTGACTTAGGATAATCTCAGGAATCGAAGATACAGCAATTGAACCAACTCTAGGGTTAGCCTGAATAATGTTACTGATACTATTTAACTGTTTAAAAATATTATCAGTCGCTTTTCTCGCTTCTTGAGGAGAATTAGAAGTGGCCAAATCTTCTAAGGCAAAAAAGTATTCTTTTAATAGACGATTGTGTTGACGCATTTCGGCAATTAAAGTGAGCCACTCATCATCTTGCTTGGTAATCTCAGCATAGTTACTACTGTCTCTATCTTGATTTTGTAAATCATTGGCAATCAAATTCTCTGAATTAGCATCCACAAAATAATTACCAGAAATAACTAACAGGCTATCAAGAGCGGTGGCGTATTCCTGACCAGATTTGGCAAACTTCTGATATTCTTCAAGGGAAGCACCACAGGCAACTAAAATAGTTCCTATGATGGTTATAATTGATGTTTTGATGACTGCGCTAGTTTTCAATGAAGCCTCCTTAATTAATTAAATTAAAAGAACAATCTTGATCTCGTATTTGCTGCTAGGGATAGACGGGATTACGCCCGTACCAATCAACATAAGTTAAACTTTTTGGAGAAATATTTTGCATAAAACTTTCAAACTTTTGACGCTCATTTGTGTTAGTCCCTAATCCAAAATCGAGAGAAGATAAAACTGCTTGGCGAATAGTTGGACTTTGACGATCGAGAATGGCAACTAAAAATTTCGGATTTTGATTAGCCCATTGTACAATAACTCTGGCGTAATTTTCTTCAACTATTCCATCTATATACGGAGACATTTTAACCAAAGTTTCTGCATTTTTTTGAGAGCCAATTGCTGCTTTTTTTCCAAGTGTAATTATAGTCAGCAGTCCCAATTCTATAAGTAAATCACGACCTTGATCACAAGAAATTCGAGAAATTTGACTACCAGCTAACCAACCAGCAAGAGGTAATTTAATTTTCAGCCATTTTTGATAACGCTCACTTAATTGTACAGAACTGCCGCTAGGTAAAGTTGCAATAACGTTATTTCCTTGTATTTGAGGATAGGAACGGATATTCACATAACCATCGGTGGCAGTAACAAAAAATTTTTGACAAGATTCTGCGCCAACAATTGAGTTACCTGTTAGCAATAAAGATAAGGTAAAAACGGTGATTTGGCGTAACATTTATGGTTAGAAAAATTTTCAATGTACCAATAATTACTAGAGACAATTGAATCATCATTAAACAATTCAATTGCCCCTTGTTAAAGATAGGCTAGGGTTTGGGACAAGTTCCTAAACCCCAATCCACAAAAAAGTCTCGTGGGTCAGTTTCCCGAAGCCAACGAACAAAACGTTGATAATCGCCAATCGTATAAATTCCCACACATCCTGCGGTACCCGGAGACTTCTTGCGGCGATTCCAGTCGATGTGAATTTCAATAAAACTTCTACGGGTTGAATTGGGCTTTTGATAAGTTAAAGGCGTTGACACTGGACCAACTCCAGGATCTCGAAATACAAATTTTCCAGAGTAATCATCTTTGTGTGCAGGACCCCCTGCCCATTTAATATTCTCAATTCGCCATAACCCTTCTGGTAGCGGCTCAAATGATTTAGGTACACTAGCGGTAGCCGTCTTAAAAATCTGTCTCGATGGCGTACCAGAACACACATTAAGACTGTCTTTCAGTTGTCCATCTTTAAAGTATTCCATTTTTAAAACGAAACAACCAAATTCATCTTTTTTGTTGGTTTTGGTTAATTTAAGATAATTTTTACCCGGACTGGATACGCCGACAGGAGTACTTACAGAAACTGGATTTCCTTCCCACAGTTTTTTCCAAGTCAGGGGTCCGACTTTGCCATCTGCTTCATTAGCTCCAAAAAATTTGGCTTGGAAAGCTTTAACAGCTTGATCCGTTCCTGAACCAAAGTTGCCGTCAATTTCCCCTTGATAGTAGCCCAAATCTCGCAAACGTACCTGCAATTCCTCAATATCTTGCTTTAAACTGGCGGGAGTATCTTCGTCTGCTCCCATTCCAATTATTAAAAGTTGATTATCCAATGAGGGGGGTGCATCAACTTTTGTGATTGTCGCAAATTCCCTTTTTTGAATTAAGATTCTTTCCCCCGCAGGTACTTGTTTTTCCTGGGGGGCAATGAGGAAATTTTTAGCATTAGGATATTGACGTATGACGGTAATTAAGTCCTCTTTATCCGGGCTTTCTACAGTCAAAATTTCTATAACATCAGAGCCTTTTCGAGCCACAATAATCGTATCATCATTATTTCTGTCTCGATAGCCCTCTAACCAATCAACTTGAGCTTGTAAGGAGGGTTCAGGCTTGTCTAAAGGTTTTCCTTCACTTCCAGATTTTTCAAATAAAGCCTTTTCCTCACGGCGACGATTAGTTAAACCTTCTAAAACAATTTTCACTCCGTTTTGTGTTGCTTTATTCCAAACTAAAAATTGTTCTGCCGCTCCAGTAAAATCACCACTATTAAGTTTTTTCAGTAGGGTACTTCCTTGAAACGCCCCACCACCGACATTGTAGCAAAAAGAAACTAGAGCATCGAATTGATTCTGATTGAGTCCTACTGTTACTTTTTTGGTAACTAACTCAGCAAAATCGTCAGCTTCTAATTTTAATAAGTCCTCCGCTTCTGCTTCGGTGACAATATCTCCTAACTCCACAGGTTGCCCATTGGGATAACGAATCGTTCCATAACCAATAGTAGGTATTCCCACTGGATCTAAGTAAGCATTGGCACGAAATCCTTCCCATTTTTTAATTAAGTCAAGACAGATTTGCGAAATTTCCATATTTAATTTACCTCTTGAGGATAGTCAAATTTTGACTATTTTTCGTACAGCTATTATACTCTCATAAACCTCGACATAATTGGCAAATATTTAACATTTCTTATTAAACACTTTTGAAATTGATTCAACAGCAAATTTCCCAGTTTTTATAACTAGGAAATCTAGAAGTTATTGATGTTTCGTGACTTACTGATAACAGTTAACTATTTATTAACTTGCCCTCTGGTGGCAGTAATGGTATCAGAGACTAAAGCGGGCAAACCATGAAATAGCTTAGTTCCTGTGGCAATACCTAAGGCTGACAAAACTAAATCTAATTTATAGAATGTAGCGATTTGCTCAGGTTTGGTTGTCGTCATATTTACCAAAGGTTCTAGAATACGAATCCCTGTAAAACTTGCCATAAAACCAAAGACAAGACTTAAGAGGAGAGCATATTTTTTGGTTAGAGTTATGTACTGGAGTAACTCTTTTTGTTTTGAGATTAATTGTGCTTCTTGTTCCTCCGTTCGATCGGCAATATTTTTCAAAGGACTAATCTCTTGTTCTAAAACCTCTTTCTGGGGATTACGCCAAGCAGCAATAAATAATTCTACGCTGCGTTCCACCACCGCAACAATAGCAATTGTGCCAATGAAAATTTTATCTAGGGCAATATCTCCTTTCAGAGTTAATGAGGGAAAAATGGCAATATTAGCAAGCAGTAGAAAAGCCACCAATCCGACTAGAAATAGCAAAAACCAGAAGGGATTATTTAGCAAAAATTTTTCAGTTTTTGTAGCCATGCTATTCAAGGAAAGGGAAGATTGAGTCATGAATTTATCTCCTTTTATGGATAATTTTGAATCTCAAAGAATAAATTAAACAAATTGATCTGTAGCAAGAATTTGAGCCAATTTTTTCTCCCTGTCAGCCACGGTTTCTGTGGTGGGAATATGGTCTAATAAACTGCTATAGAAAAAATAGGCAAAACCAGCAAAATCTCGCTCACGAGTCTCCTGAGTTTGTGCTTGAATTAATTGGAAATTTACTCGTCTATCACTGGGTCTTAAACCAGTGAGAATACCGATGACGGTGGGAATATGCTCCCGCGCTGCTTTTACCTCTGATTTATCGATTTCGCCTTCAAAAATAGGGACAGTTGGACGATAAACTTGTAATGCTAGTTCTTCAATTAATCCTTCCTTTTCCCATGCTTCCCAATCAGCTAAAGCATGATCAACAGAAAATCGTAAAGGATTGGGAGAAATGGAGAGAATACAATCGTCTTTTTCCGCTTTAATGGTTTTAAAAATCAATCGCACTAACTGAGTTAACTTCTCCTTGCGCCAATCTTTAAATTTCGCTAATTGGGGATTACTTAAGGGACTAACTGAACCAGTGTCCTCTTGAAAAAGTTTGATGGTAAAGGAGTCAAAACCCATACTAAAATCAAAATTTTTAGTACCATTAGGCAAGAATTTTGCGTGATGAATAGCGAAGTGATCATCTAATTGAATACCATCAATTTCATAGTTTTTAACCACTTCACGAATAAGACTAACCCAAAAATCTTTAACCTCAGGATGAGCGGGATTTAAGCGGCAATTCCCATCACCATCAACGGTATTTTTCTGTTGATGAGTAAGCATAAACCAATCTGGTTTTTGGGCAAATAAGGGAGCAGCTGGGGGAACCATTAAACCATATTCAAACCAAGCAATAATCCGAAAGTTATACTTTTCTGTCTGATTAATCTCAATGATTTCTGCTAGTAGATCTCTACCGACTAACTCTTTTTCAAGGTTGACTTTTTTGAGTTTTTCCTTATCGGCAGTGAAGACATTATCAGCAATTTGTGATTGAAAAAACACATAGCCTTTGTTCCAAACTACTAGATAAAGAGTATTAAATCCTAAATTTTTAAGTTTTTCCAACCCAGCTTTTAGGTTATCTTTAGACTTGAGAATATCACTGTCAACATTGGTGAGCCAAACGCCCCGTATTTCTTCTACTTGTACATGATCATCAAAGAAAAATCCCGCTTTCCCCACTGAACCTTGTTCTGCGGCTAACTTGACAGAATAATGATTATTTTGGCGAAAATAAGATTTAATTGGTAATTTAGTTCCCGCTTTGATTAAGAATTTTTGCCCACTATTGAGGGTTTCGGAAAAAGCTGTGGAAGACTTGAAAAACGTATCCTGAAGAATATGAATGTGCAGCATATTTTTTACTCTCTCTCAGACAAAGGATAAATGAACCTCAAATCCGCAGCAGCGACGGGTTCGGAAGACAGACAAAAGGCAGCAGGAACAGGGAATAACTCCACGTTCTCAAGCGCACTTAGTTCTGATTAATTCTCAGAATTTGCTCACGGCAAAATATAGTCAATAACCGACCCCAACTATTGCTCGAAAATCACCACCACTCAACTGTTTACCTAGCTTGAAAGCAACACTTAAACAGGCAAAACAAGAGCCGATGGTTCCTCCCATTGACGTAATGACAAGGCAAAAGGGTTTGGGATCAAAGATTGGTTAGTTAGGGAAATAATTCGGGAACAATTTAACTTGCCCTATGATAACCATAGATAAACAAAAAAATACTTAAATGTAACAAAAAAACACATAAGTCGGGAGGTGTAATTAAATATCAGACTTATCGAGGTTGAATTGAGCTACTAAACCCACAACCAGCATAGGTAATCAACTGGACTAACCTATATTACAAATCATTAAGCAGATTGACAGCCTTTCTGAGCATTCTCAATGAAGTGTAACCTAATTTGCTATCGACGACCGACTCCCCAAAACGAAAACTTTGTACCTCACTATTAAGATAACTGCTATCAAAACGCGGATATCACTGCCAATAGAGTTCGGTTTTACCGTTATGGGATGAGCATTGACGGGGGTAATATTCTAGGTAAGGAATTTGTATCTAGTCAGTGATGAAGACGATGTTAGAGGGGTCTTTACCGAAATTAAGCGATATTTTCCCGCCAACTGACCATCAGGACCGGGAAACTTTCACCCCCAATGCTTTTTATCCTAATTTATCAGAATGGCTCAAGCGATCGCAACTGAAAGCGGAAAGTGAATGGTTCGCAGCGATCGCATCTTTAGAAAATATCTTATTACAAAACCCAAATAATGCCGCCAGTCGGGGTTTAATTCTCTCCGGTCCGACGGCTTTAGTCAGAGAAAGCAAGGCTTTAACGGGTTTTAAATTCGGTGTTTTTACCGTTAAAGCTTTAAAACATTTACAATGGCTGGGTTTGCAATTGCCTTCTCAGGAGAAATCCGCCGCCGATATTTCCCCGACAGAGATTCATGAATTGCCTCTCTTGCCAACGGATCCGATTGCTAATGAAAGATTTTGTCTGGTTTTTAGCGAAAGTTTCGCTCTTTTGCTGGTTTTAGGCGAGGATCAGTGGGGTTTGTCCTCTTTTCAATTTTCCTTTGATCCCGTCCTCACTCAGCAAGCTTGGCAGCAGTTGCGGCAACGATTAGTTAATCTGCGTTATCCGCAAATTGAGACTTTAGAGGCAATTATCGAGGCTAATGGCAGTCCCTCGCCAGATTATCGTCTAGTTAGCCAATTTAGCCGCCAATTACTGCAAAATTTACCCGAACAGTCTAACTTAGACCTAAAAAAAACGAAATCGTCTATCAATAGCGAAATCACTCCCCCAAAGGAAGATAATTCTAATTTAGAATCGGGTTGTGATTTGGAATTATTGCGAGCTTTAACCCACGAAATTCGCACTCCTTTAACCACCATTCGCACCATTACCAGATTATTGTTAAAACGGGCCAAAGTAACGGAAGATGTAGAAAAATATTTAGAAACAATCGATTTAGAATGTAGTGAACAAATTCAGCGCATGGAATTAATTTTCCGAGCCGCAGAATTGGGTATTAATCCTCTGGGAGATAAACCAATTCAATTAATTCCAATTGCTCTAGAAAAAGTCTTTCAAGATAGTATTCCTCGGTGGCAAAAACAGGCTAAACGGCGCAATGTCAATTTAGAAGTTAATGTACCGAAAAAATTGCCTTCGGTAATTAGCGACCCGAGTTTATTGGATCAAATGTTAAATGGAGTCGTGGAAAAATGTACTCGCAGTATGGCTAGTGGTGGCCTGTTGCAAGTACATATATCAACGGCAGGAAATCAATTAAAAATGCAGTTCCAAACTCAGGTAAAATCGCCTAATCTTACCCTCAAAGCTTTAGGAAAGGTCTTAATGTTTCAACCAGAAACGGGTAGTTTAAGTCTGAATATGAAGGTAACTAAAAACCTTTTTCAAGCTTTGGGAGGTAAATTTATTGTGCGTGAAAAACCCGAAGAAGGTGAGATTTTAACTATTTTCTTGCCCCTCGGACGCATTAAATAAGTTGGGATTATTCTAAAATTTTCATCTTGGAAAATAGGCAAACTTGCCAAGAGGATGCTATACTAGGGCAACAAATATTATTGATAGTTGCCATGGAAAAAACTGTTTTAATTTTAGGTGGCACCGGTCGCATTGGTCAAAGTGTCGCCCTAGATATTATTAATCATACTTCAGCTAAAGTTATTATCACTGGACGCAAGGAAAAAGCGATTAAATTACTGCCAAGAATGCAGTTTTTGGCTTTAGATTTAGAAGAAATAGACAAGCTTAGACAGGCAATTAAAAATAGTGATTTAGTCATTCATTGTGCTGGTCCCTTTCATTATCGCGATGGCAGGGTAGTAAAAATTTGCATCGAAGAAAAAGTCAATTATATTGATGTTAGTGATCATCGTTCTTTTTATCAAAAGTTAATTCCCTATCGAGAATTAGCAATAAAAGCGGGAATAACTGCCGTGGTTAATACGGGAATTTTTCCCGGTATTTCTAATAGTATAGTGCGGGAGGGAGTGGAACAATTAGATAGGGTAGAAACGATCCGTTTAAATTATGCCGTAGCCGGTTCAGGAGGTGCGGGATTAACTGTGATGCGGACAACTTTTCTCGGTTTAAAAAAGCCTTTTTTAGCTTGGATTGAGGGAAAATGGCAAGAGATTAAACCCTATACTGCTAGAGAAGTAATTGAGTTTCCCGCTCCTTTGGGTAAAACTGGTGTTTATTGGTTTGATATGCCAGAAACCTATACTTTCGCCGAATCTTTTCCAGTGGAAAATGTGATCACAAAATTTGGTTCTATTCCCGATTTTTATAATCATTTAACTTGGATTACTGCCCATATTTTTCCCGATGCTTGGGTAGAAAGTTCTCGGGGAATCGAGTTTTTTTCCCAAGTTAGTTATCGCATGACAGAAGTAACCGATAAATTTTCGGGAATTGGGGTAGCAATGTTAGCAAAAGTCGCCGGATGGCAAGGGCAGCAAAAAGCAGTTTATCAAGCAACTATGGTTCACGAGAACACTGCTCAAGCAGCGGGTTGGGGAACTGGCAGCGTGGCAGAATTAATCTTAGGGGCAAAACTCCAAAAAGCTGGGATTTATCCCGTGGAACAGGTGTTATCCACAGAACTATTCCATGCTACGATGAAAAAAAGAGGTATTAAACTCGATCGCTCCTGTGCAATTGTGGCTTAGAAGATGAAGAAAATCTGGCGTTACCTAGGACTGTTTTGTTTAGTTTTGTTACTGACGTTATCCCCCGTCTTCATGATAGCAGCCCAGAATAATCCTGCTAAACAAGGACAGGAAATACCCCTGGAAACTTTGGGAGAAGTTTTTCCCGTCATGCTTGATAATCAAGAACTTTTTAAGATTCGGCAAGGAATAGGTTCTTTTTCAGCGCAAGAAAGAGCGAAATCGATTACAGCTAGAATCGAAAAAATTGCCGATGACGATGCTCTTTCTCCTGAAGATTTAACCATAAAAATCGATCCTGAAGACAAAAACCCTTCGATTATTTTGGGAGATACGGTTATCGCTACTATTACTTCTAGAGATGCTAAATTACACGCAGTCAGTCAAGAAGTATTGGCTGAACGAGCTTTAGCAAAGATTAAAGCAGCCATTGTCCGTTATCGTCAAGAACGTCAACCAGATAAACTCTTAAAAGATGTAGCTTTGACGGTAAGTGCTACCTTGTCCACGGTTTTAATTTTCTGGGCGATGATTTTTACATCTTCGCGGATTTTTCCCCAGATTCAGAGATTAATCACCTCCCTAGTTCCTGGGGTGGGATTCCAAAATTTTGAGATTATTAGTTCCAGGACAATAGGAATTTTTTCCCTAAGAGTTTTGCAATTTATCCGCACTCTGATTATTTTAACTATTCTCTATTTTTATTTAACTTTTATCCTTCGTCTTTTTCCCTGGACTAGAAAATTTGGTGATGGTTTTCTACAATACTTTTTTAGTGCTTTAGAAGTTTTTTCCCAAGAGATAGCAAAATATTTACCCAATATTTTTATTATACTGCTAATTATTTTTATAACTCACTATCTGTTGAGAGCAATTAAACCATTTTTCACTGGATTGGAAAGAGAAAATTTAGTAATTAATGGTTTCTATCCCGATTGGGCAAAACCAACCTATAATTTACTGTCACTGCTGATAATTGCCTTAGCTATCGTCATCGCTTTTCCCTATCTACCCGGATTTAATTCTCCTGCTTTTCAGGGGCTGTCGGTATTTTTAGGGGTACTATTTTCCTTGGGTTCCACCTCTGCTATCGCTAACGTGGTGGGGGGAATTATCCTCATCTATACCCGCTCTTTTCAACTAGGAGATAAAATTTCTATTGGTGATGTTATTGGAGATGTGATTGAAAAAGGATTATTAGTCACCCGTATTCGCACACCAGCTAATAGAATTATCACGATTCCTAATTCATCGCTGTTAAACACTAATGTGATTAACTTTAGTGTCTCTCAAAGGGAATTCAAACAGCCTTTAATTTTGCAAACCACAGTCACTCTCGGTTATGATTTACCTTGGCGTAAGGTTCACGCAACCCTGAAAGAAGCAGCCTTAGCCACCCAATTTATTGTCTCAGAACCTGCTCCTTTTGTCTTGCAAACCAGTCTCGATGATTTTTATGTCAGCTATCAGCTAAATGCCTACACCGATCATCCTAACAAAATGGTGTATATTTATTCTGAATTACACCAAAATATTCAGGATAAATGTAACGAAGTCGGTATCGAAATTATGTCTCCTCACTACAAGGCTCTCCGGGATGGCAATCACAGCACTATTCCTGAAAATTATCTGCCGGAAGATTATCAAAGTCCTGCTTTTGGTATTCAGTCAAATCCTCAGAAGTAATAATTTTCCTAATAGCTTTAATCGCATTTGTCAAGCCCTTTTGAGTTATTGTTGATAATTCTTCACCAAATTCACAATTAATAGCAGGAATAAATATTCCCCAAGCCCTAGGAGTTTGTTGATAAATTGCTTGAGTTAATGCTAATAAAGAAGCGGGACTTTCTGCATGACCTAAATTATTCCATTCGGTAACTGCTGCTAATTTTTCTATCCGGATATCGGTTTGATTAGATAAGACCGCATCAACAAAAATAACTAGGGAAGCATCAGCTATATCGGCTGCTAACTCAGAAGTCAATTGATGGGTAGCGATGACCTGTAGATTAGGCCAATTCTCCTCGGCAATAATTTCGGCTATTCTCACTCCCACTCCGTCATCATTTCTTAAAGTATTACCATAGCCGATGAGCAGTATTTTAAAATTATTCATGGTCATAGCAGTTATCTTAATGATGATGTACAAAGTTTTCCTTTTTGGGGAGTCGATGGTCGATACCAAATTAGGTTATACTTCGTCTTGACCAGAAACGCTGTAAAATAAGTATAGGATATCTGGGATGCTCTCGATACAAAGCTTGACCTAATCCATAAATTAACTGAGTCTGGTAAGAAAACTTAAGCCTTGATAGTAGTTTCTTGATGAGGAAAAAATTGGCTCTACCGAAACTGTCATGTAAAACTATCAACAACTCATGCTTGTAAAGTTTGTACACTAAGGCTTTGAATTTTTGTTAGATTGATATTTATCAACTTTAGAGCCTTGCTGTGCAGAGAGGGAGCTTGAGGAATTTTCTACAGTGTAAGTTCGGAAGAACCAAAAAATTATGCTAAGGAAGAGCCATAAAGACTATCTCTTCTCAAGGGGTGACAGACAGTTAAAAAGCTTACTTTATAAGGCTTATAGCCGTTAACCCTTTGGAGAAATAAGGGTTTTTCTGGGGTTTGAGGCGGATCAAAGAAAAGGCAAGTTCCGAGAAAGTATCCATCGACTCAACCCAAAAAGTACCATAAGTACCTATCCAAAAATCACTATGTCTTTCAGCAGAACGATTAGATTCTTTGAGGCGACAAATATAAACACGGTGGGGTAAAATATTGGTAAGCGTTCAGGGGGGGATTGTCAAGCAGCCAGTGGCATTGATTCTGTGGGAGGACTCTCCTGGGGCAGCAGAGAAGGAGAAGTACTGCCTTTCCTAGAGGCGCGAATCGCTTCAGTCATAAATTC